>NZ_CAUQTU010000001.1:300000-406300 GCF_963521255.1 uncultured Streptococcus sp.
TGCCTGTCCTGGTGTAATCGCGCGTTGCGGTTCTGCAAAGATGACCTCTGCCTTATCTCCTTTGACATGCACTGTCACCTTAGAGTCAGGCTGACGGTAGCGGAATTTAGCCGTACATTCGAGCGTAAACTCCTCTGGCATCTCACGAGTAAAGTGGACTTGGCTAGCCTCTAGGCTGGTTGACATAAGCGAATCATGATAGAATCCTTGGCCGACATAGAGGATATTTTGGCTTAGGTCTTTTCCGACAACGAACCAAGGCGCGTTGTCACCACCGTGTTGCCCACCGATACCGAGACCGCCACGCTGACCAATCGTATAATACATCAGACCAGCATGCTCACCCATATCACGACCATCCACTGTCATCATACGACCAGGCTGAGCTGGCAGATAGTTGCTGAGGAAATTTTTAAAGTTCTTTTCTCCGATAAAGCAAATCCCTGTCGAGTCTTTCTTCTTAGCAGTCGCCAGACCTGCTTCTTCTGCTAGTTTTCGAACTTCAGGCTTTTCCAAATGTCCCAGAGGGAACATGGTTTTTTGCAGTTGTTCTTGCGAAAGCTGGCTGAGGAAATAGGTTTGGTCCTTGCCATTGTCCACACCACGAAGCATGTGAACGATGCCATCCTCATCACGCGCTACTCGGGCATAATGGCCAGTCGCTACATAGTCTGCCCCCAAAGTCATAGCATAGTCCAAAAAGGCCTTGAACTTGATTTCCTTATTGCACATAACATCTGGATTTGGCGTGCGCCCTGCACGGTATTCTGCTAGGAAATACTCAAAAACGCGGTCCCAATACTCTTTTTCAAAGTTGACAGAGTAGTAAGGAATGCCAATCTGGTCTGCCACCGCAGCCACATCCTTGTAATCTTCGGTCGCCGTACAGACGCCGTTTTCATCTGTGTCATCCCAGTTCTTCATGAAGATACCAATCACATCGTAGCCCTGCTCCTTGAGAAGAAGAGCCGTCACCGACGAATCAACACCACCACTCATCCCCACGACAACACGTGTTTTAGAGTTATCACTCATGGTAAGTCTCCCATCTATTCGTTTATTTATACCCCTCAAAATTCTATTTACTATGACTTTCAATAGAATTTCTTCGAGTATAGTCTTTTCGTTTGCTTTTAGGACTAGGCAACGAGTCGCAGGCATAACTTGAGTTCGCTCAATCAGTCTGGGAGACTGATTGAGGTTATAAATCAGACAAGCTAAGCTTGCATCTCATTTCGAGTTAACGACGTAATAAAAGATAAACGAAATGACTAGTTCACGATTGAAGGTCGTGTGTGCTTAACGATTGAAGGTCGCTTGAGCAGTATTCATTATAACATGCTTGGTTGGAGAAGACAAGAAAGAGGCTGTCAATCGACCAACCTCTTATTCTGAACCTATCAATCTAGCACTTTTTAGCTTCATTCGCTTTCTTAGCAACTGCAATCTGGTATTTCACTTGGTCAAATCCTGTACCGCCCAAGGAATTTCGTCTTTGAACAGCAGTTTTAGGTTGCAAGTAGACATAAATATCCTTGGCAATGAGAGAATGATAGGTTTGCAATTCCTCCAGACTCCAATCTTGAATATTTTTAGCAGACTTGATAGAGTCTAGCACTAATCTTCCCACAACCTCATGAGCTTCTCTAAATGGCAAGCCTTTCCCTGCCAAATAATCTGCCAACTCAGTCGCATTTGAAAAGTCCTTCTCTGTCGACTCTTGCATTTTTTCCTTATTTACCCGCAAGCTAGATAACATACCTGCTAATACATCGAGGGAATTTAAAATCGTTTCGACCGTGTCAAACATTCCTTCCTTATCCTCTTGCAAATCCTTATTATAAGCTAAGGGCAAGGACTTCATGACTGTCAACAGTCCAAATAGATTCCCATAAACTCGACCAGTCTTTCCTCGAATCAACTCAGCCATATCTGGATTTTTCTTTTGGGGCATAATAGAGGAACCTGTTGTAAACGTATCTGACAAGGTAATAAATTGGTACTCAAAGCTACACCAATTGATCATTTCTTCACAAAAACGGCTCATATGCATCATGAGTATGCTGGCATTGGATAGAAATTCTAAGATAAAATCGCGGTCACTAACAGCATCCAAAGAATTTGTATAAGGTTGCTTAAACTCTAACAAATCGCTAGACAATTGGCGATCAATGGGGAAAGTCGTTCCTGCCAAAGCTGCCGCACCTAGAGGGCATAGATCTGCATGCTTCTGGTTAAATTCAAAACGTTCACTGTCTCTTTGAAACATATTGTAGTAAGCCATCAGGTGGTGGGCAAAACTAATAGGCTGGGCATGTTGCAGATGTGTATAGCCCGGCATGATCGTCTCCACATGATTTTCCGCCAAGTCTAATAAAACACCTTTGAGATGAGTCAGTTTATCTAGGACATGGTCTAGTTGTTCCTTGAGATACAAGTGCATATCTGTCGCAACTTGGTCATTTCGAGAACGAGCCGTATGTAACTTCCCTGCAAGGGGACCAATTTTTTCTGTCAGCAACACTTCCATATTCATATGAATATCTTCGTTTGCGATATCAAAGTAAAGTTGGCCTGCCTCTAGCTCTTCTAAAAGCTCTTTCAAGCCTGCTTGAATCTTTTCCGACTCCTCCAAACTCAAAATGCCCGTCTGGCCCAACATCTGAACGTGGGCTAAGGAACCAATCAAATCAAATTTAGCTAATTTCTGGTCAAAAGATATACTCGCACCAAAGCGCTCTACCCAGTCTTCAACAGTACCTTCAAAGCGACCACCCCATAATTTTGTATTCTTAGCCATATCACATCCACCTCTCTATCCAATCGTCCTATTGGGTGCTTTTTTGAACCTCAGAATGAACCTTGGTTGGAAGTCCCCATAACTTAATAAAACCAACAGCCGCATCTTGGTCAAAGGTATCTGAACTAGTATACGTCGCCAAATTTTCATCGTAAAGAGAATTTGGTGATTTCCGAGCCACGACCTGAGCGCTCCCCTTATAGAGTTTAACTTTTGCAGTCCCATTGACAACTTTTTGAGTCTCTTTAATATAAGCAATCAAGGCTTGTGTAGCTGGACTAAACCACAAAGCATTATAAATGAGATTTGATAATTCATTTTCTATAATTGGTTTAAAATGAGCCACTTCTCTCACAAGCGTCAAGTCCTCAATTTCCTTATGAGCTGTCAGCAAGGTCACTGCACCTGGACACTCATAGATTTCTCTTGATTTAATCCCAACCAAACGATTTTCCACGTGGTCAATCCGTCCGACTCCATGTTTTCCAGCTATTTCATTGAGTTTTTGAATCAAATCTGCCAATTTTAACCCTTCTCCATTGAGGGAAACTGGAACACCTTCACTAAACTCAATATCAATGTATTCTGGTATATCTGGAGCTTGCTCTGGAGAAGTTGTGATGCCAAAGGCTTCTTCTGGAGGCTGATTCCATGGATTTTCCAAAATACCACACTCATTGGCACGTCCCCAAAGGTTTTGGTCAACAGAGTAAGGATTGTCAAGGTCAGCAGGAACAGGCACCCCATTTTCCTTAGCAAAATCAATCTCTTCCTCTCGAGACCATTTCCATTCACGAACAGGAGCAATCACTTTTAAATTGGGATCCAAGGCTGCAATGGATACTTCAAAACGTACTTGGTCATTCCCCTTACCGGTACAACCATGAGCAATTGTAGTCGCTCCTGTTTGATGCGCGATTTCAACCAGTTTTTTAGAAATAAGAGGGCGGCTCAAGGCAGATACCAAGGGGTACTTTTGTTCATAGTAGGCATGTGACTGGAGAGCTACTAGCACATAATCTGTAGCAAATTCATCCTTAACATCAATGACATAAGATTCGACTGCCCCAACCTTGAGAGCCTTATCATGGATGAAATCTAAGTCTTTCCCTTCACCCACATCCATACAAACTGCAACAACATCATAGTCTTTCTTCAGCCAGGTAATAGCAACTGATGTGTCTAAACCGCCAGAATAGGCCAAAATTACTTTTTCTTTACTCATGTTCTTTTCCTTCTTTCTATTTTTCAATGGACGCTTTAAATGCATCCTCAATGAGTTTGTCTAATTCTCCAGACTCCTTCAACTTTTGAATAGTTTTATCAACTGCTTCTTTCAATTCCTTGCTATCTTTTTTCATAGCGACCGCGTAGGAATCATCTTGCTCTTTTTCAAAATTGAGTTCTGCGATTGCTAAATCAGGATTATTTTCCACAAATCCCTTGGCAACAGGTTCTTCAAAGATAACTGCATCCACTTGTCCTGATTTTAAATCTGTAATTAAATTCCCATTTTTAGGCAGAGATACGAGGGAAGAATTTTGTAGCAAATCTTTCGCCATCGTTTCTTGAATCGAACCTTTCTGCGCTCCGACCTTCTTCTGCGCCAGGTCGTTTACAGACTGATAAGTGGCCAAGTCAGATTTTTTGACAATAAGCTTATTTTTTGAAGTATAGTAAGGAATTGAAAAGTCAAACACCTTGCTCCGTTCATCTGTCTTAGAAACACCAGATATGGCAAGGTCAGCTTTTCCTGATTGAACACTAGCCAATACATTGTCAAAACTCATGGGTGATAGTTCCAATTCGACACCTAGTTCTGTTGCGATAGCCTTGGCTAATTCGATATCTGAACCCACAATCTGATTTTTCCCATCAACCACTTTTTGGTATTCAAATGGAGCAAAATCTGGATTAAGGGCTACAACCAATTTTCCTTTGGACTTGATAGCTTCAATTCCAGCCGATTGATTGTTACTACAAGCAAATAGTAGGGGGAGCATCACTAAACCAAACATCGTCATCAACACCTTCTTCATCTTATTCATAACAAAGCCTCCTTTATGTTTATTCTTTTTAGTTGTATAAATAATACTCCTATACTCATCGTTTGTCAAGCCTAAATTGAAAAAATTTTCAATTTGAAACAAAAAAACCTAGAAATACTACATAAAAATGTCATTCTTAGGCGTATTTATGCTATTCTCTCTGGAAAACATGAGTATTCAGTCATTCAAAAGGAGCTAAACGAACTCATTCCCCCTCTCCCAATTCAATGATTCGATGACATTGTTGGGCTACATAAGCATCGTGGATCATAATTAGGAAAAACTAACTTCTAAATAAAACCACACTGTCATTCCAATCTTGAACACAATCAAATTGAAAGGGATACTGTGTGGTTTTTGAATGTTTGAATGTTTGAACGTTTAGAGGTTAGATTTTTAGGCAATTGTCGATCAAAATGTCCGTTTATTTGTCAATAATCCTAAAAAATCTTGTCTCTTTAGGTCTGAGAAGTGTTTGGTAGAAAGACTTCCTTCTTGAAGTCCATCATCTCTAACCTGTAAATAATAGCTATGTTGGCTTGTTTTGATTGTCAAAAAATCGCCCAATACAAAAATTTTTTTCCAGTTACGAATCTCAAATTCTTTCATCTCTGATTTTGGAATGCGGATAAGTCCTTGCCGCAAATCGCGATGGTGCTCACTTGTGAAAGTCATCCCATTCCCAAGATTTCTTATCAGCAATTCATCTGGGGTCACCATCACCAGCGCTATTTTAGTTAAGAAAATTTCAACTGTTGGAGGTAAAATCGCCAAATTAAACCAAGGATGTAGGTAGCGATAAGCTAAGAAATAGTGAGGCTCCTCACCCAATCCTAGTTGTTTATATAATGTCTTGACCTCACTGTCTAATCTCGCTTCAAAAGACACGTTCGAATTCTCTGCTTCCTTCTTCTGATTAAAATAACTCATCCAAACTAGGAAGCCTATAAAGACTATGATAAATATTCCTGATAAGATATATTTTAAATTGTAGTTCATCACTTAACCTCCTGATTCACTACTCCGCCTAAAGCAGAGGCCTATCTATTTTGAAAATAGTTCCATAACAACTTTAAATAAGATGGGTGTCATTAAAACTAGGATAATTCCTATCACAAATATCATAACTACTCGAAAAAGTTCCTTATTTTTAAACATTTTTCCACCCCTTTTCTAGCTACATCATAGTACTGTTAAGCCCATTTTAAAATTACACCAAACTTATTTTAGCTTTCTTTTTTACTTTTTATTTTACTATGATACAATATTTTTAATAGGATTTTATTGTTTGTTAACTTTTTTCACGAAAAGGAGAAAATCATGCGTTATGATTTCGGAAAGGTCTATAAAGAAATACGCGAGTCAAAAGGCTTAACCCAAGAAGAGGTCTGTGGGAATGTCCTTTCAAGAACCAGCCTATCAAAGATTGAAAGTGGTAAGGCAACTCCCAAATATGAAAACATGGAATTTCTTCTCCGGCAAATGAATATGAGTTTTGAAGAGTTTGACTACATCTGCCATCTCTATCAACCGAGCCAACGAACAGAAATCATGCAAACTTATCTCAATATGACTTCCATCATTGGTAGTAATAGTCTAGTTCATTTTTTTGAAACATGCCAAGACTATCTCAAGACCCACCACGACCTGCCTATAGAAGAAATCAGGGATATGCTTGAAGTTGTCATTCATCTTCGTCAACATGGTACAGAGCAACTGTCAGACCAAGTGAAACAGACTATCCAAAAGCTGTGGGAAAAAATTGAAAAACAAGATACATGGTATGAAAGTGACCTAAAAATCCTCAATACCATCCTTTTCAGCTTTCCCATTGAACACCTCCATCTCATCACTGAAAAAATCTTGCAACGCTTAGAAGTCTATAAAAACTATCAACATTTATATGACTTGCGAATGACAATCCTACTCAACCTTTCCACCATTTACTTATACCATCAAGACAAAAACATGTGTCAACAAATCTGCTATACTTTACTAGAGGATGCCAAGAACAAGAAAAGCTACGATATGCTTGCTATCTGCTATGTCCGTATTGGGATTTGTAGGAATGATGCTAAACTTATCCAAAAAGGGTTCTCCCTTCTAGAGCTGACCGAGGAAACTTCTATGCTGTCTCATCTCAAAAAAGAAGTGGAGACCTATTCTCAACCAAAGGAAATATAAAAAGTCGAGGGGTTTCCTCGACTTTTTCATATTATTCTGTTCGTTATTTCTTAATACCAACCATTGTTAAGCCAGAAGTTTTTAGCAGCTGACCATGAACCGTAACGTCCTGCAACGTAGGCATCTGCTACACGTTCTTGGTTAGCAGCTGAGTAGTCACCGTTCAAGTATGAATCTGTCAATTGGTAACGTCCGATGTATTGGCCGTTTGTAGCTGTGTAGCTACCACCTGATTCTTTTTGAGCAATCCATTCTTTAGCTTCTGCTTCAGATCCGCTTACAGTTGCAGCTGGTACTGGCGCTGAAGTTTCTGTTGTAGCAACAGTTTCTTCTGCTACAGGTGCGCTTGCCACTGGAGCTGTTTCTTCTGCTACTTCTTTAGTTTCTGCTGCTGGGGCTAAAACAGTTTCATCCTGAGCTGCTGGTGCCGCATAAGTAGTTGGTGCTGGTGTTGCGACAGGCGCTACAGGGCCATCGATAACCAACTCTTGACCGACATAAATCATATGGACGTTGTCAATGTGGTTGTTTTCTGCCAATTTCTCAACAGTTGTGTTGTGAGTTTCAGCGATTTCTGAAAGTGTGTCACCTTCTTTAACAGTGTAAGTTGATGATTCTTGAGCAGATACAAATGATGGAGCAAATACTGCAAACAAGGCAGCTACTCCTGCAAGAGTTGTTTTAATCTTTTTAGTTGTTGATTTCATATTTGAAAATTCTCCTTCTTTCTATAGTTCTATGATACCCTTTAAATATTACCGTTTCTTGACACTTTTATGTAGAAATATTACAAAATTATTTTTTATTTCCCTAAATAAGCTATTTTTTGTTACAAAAGATGCTTTTTTATGCTATTTGTAGTGTAAAAAGGTTTTCATCCACAATTAAAGCCAAGACCTTCATTCTTTGATATAATAGAGATAAGAATTTTTATAAGGGGAAACTGATGAAATCACTTCGTTTTCAATCTGTCTTTGATATCATCGGACCAGTTATGATTGGCCCATCTAGTAGCCATACCGCTGGTGCTGTTCGTATTGGGAAGATTGTCTCTTCCATTTTTGACGATACTCCGACAGAAGTCGAATTCCAACTATTTAACTCATTTGCCAAGACCTATCGTGGTCACGGAACAGACCTAGCCCTTGTTGCAGGTATTTTGGGCATGGATACAGATGATCCTGAAATCCCAAACAGTCTGGAGATTGCCCACAAGCGCGGTATCAAGATTGTCTGGACCATTCAAAAAGACAGTAATGCTCCTCATCCAAACACCACTAAAATTACCGTCAAAAATGCTCACAAGACCATCAGTGTGACTGGTATTTCTATCGGTGGAGGAAATATTCAGGTAACCGAACTCAATGGCTTTGCCGTCTCTCTCAATATGAATACACCGACTATCATCATCGTTCATCAAGATATTCCAGGTATGATTGCCCTCGTAACAGAGGCCCTTTCACGCTATGGTATTAATATCGCCCAGATGAATGTTACTCGTGAAAAAGCTGGTGAAAAAGCCATTATGATTATCGAAGTTGACAGTCGCAACTGTGATGAGGCCATCGAAGAAATTCGAAAAATCCCTCATCTCCACAATGTCAATTTCTTTAAATAGGAGGAAGCATGTTTTATTCTATCAAAGAATTGGTCGAGCAAGCAGAGCTGGACTTTCAAGGAAATGTCGCAGAACTCATGATTACAACAGAGTTTGAATTGACCGGTCGCGAACGTGAAGAAGTCCTCCTTCTCATGGAACGCAATCTGGAAGTCATGAAAGCCTCTGTCCAACTTGGCCTCAATGAAAATAAATCTCGTAGTGGCCTGACAGGTGGAGATGCTGCCAAATTGGATCACTACATCAAAAACGGAAAAACTCTGTCAGATTACACAATTCTCTCTGCTGCCCGAAATGCTATCGCAGTCAATGAACACAATGCCAAAATGGGCTTGGTTTGTGCCACTCCGACCGCAGGAAGTGCTGGCTGTCTGCCTTCCGTTCTCACTGCTGCTATTGAAAAATTAGACCTCAGCCACGAGCAGCAGCTGGATTTCCTCTTTGCTGCCGGTGCCTTTGGACTAGTCATCGCAAACAATGCCTCTATCTCAGGTGCTGAGGGTGGCTGTCAGGCCGAAGTCGGCTCTGCCTCTGCTATGAGTGCCGCCGCCTTGACTCTAGCTGCTGGTGGGACACCTTATCAGGCCAGTCAGGCCATTGCCTTTGTCATTAAAAATATGCTGGGCCTTATCTGTGACCCTGTTGCAGGTTTGGTCGAAGTTCCTTGTGTCAAACGCAATGCCATGGGAGCCAGCTTTGCCTTTATCGCAGCAGACATGGCCCTGGCAGGGATCGAATCTAAAATCCCTGTAGATGAAGTTATCGATGCCATGTACCAAGTTGGAGCAAGCATGCCAACTGCCTTTCGTGAAACAGCTGAAGGCGGACTTGCGGCCACCCCTACTGGTCGTCGCCTCCAAAAAGAAATTTTCGGAGAATAAGTTTATCAAATAGGAGAAACCATGACCTCTATCTCAGCTATATTTTTCGACCTGGATGGAACCCTCGTTGACAGTTCTATCGGGATTCACAATGCCTTTACCCATACTTTCAAGGAGATGGGGGTGCCTAGCCCTGATGCCAAAACTATTCGTGGTTTTATGGGACCACCCCTTGAAAGTAGTTTTGCAACCTGCCTGCCCAAAGAACAAATTTCTGAGGCTGTCCAGATATACCGTTCTTACTACAAGGCAAAAGGCATCCATGAAGCTCAACTCTTTCCTCAGATTGTAGACTTGCTTGAGAAGTTATCGAGCAATTACCCTCTTTATATCACCACTACAAAGAATACTCCAACCGCTCAAGACATGACTAAAAACTTAGGAATCTATCATTTCTTTGATGGCATTTATGGTTCCAGCCCTGAAGCACCCCATAAGGCAGATGTCATTCGCCAAGCCTTGCAGATACATCAACTAGCACCGGAACAAGCCATCATCATCGGAGATACCAAGTTTGATATGCTGGGAGCTCAAGAAACAGGCATTCAGAAATTGGCCGTCACTTGGGGATTTGGAGAGCAAGCAGATTTGCTCAACTATCAGCCTGATTATATCGCCCACAAGCCCTTAGAAGTTTTGGAGTATTTTCAATAACATAGACTGGGCAACAACTCTATTTCATACTCTTCGAACCACGTTAGTTTTCTCTGTAACCTCAACGCTGTGCTTTGAGTAACCTTCGGCTAGCCTCCTAGTTTGCTCTTTGATTTTTATTGAGTATCAGAATAAAATGAAGCAAGTTTACACATAACAAAACGCATATTACCAAGGTTTTTCAAGACCTGATAATATGCGTTTTTCTTTTTTATTCAACGTGGGTTGTTTGATTGGCAAAGGCGATAATGGCTTGCTTCAACTCATCTCCACTAAGAGTGCGGAACTCTTCAATCTTTTGATCGATGGCTTCTAGAGGCATGACATTAACCTTACCAACGAAAATCTTATCCATAACCTGATTGTCAACGAGTTCGGTTGATACCAAGAGTTCTTCGTAAAGTTTTTCTCCTGGGCGGATTCCAACTTCAACAATTGGAATTTCACTTTCGGTGTGTCCACTTAGAAGCACCATCTTCTTGGCCAAGTCATAAATCTTGACTGGTTTACCCATATCAAGGATAAAGACTTCTCCATCCTTAGCATAGGCACCAGCATGGATAACCAAACGGCTAGCTTCTGGAATAGTCATAAAGTAACGGGTCATGCGGAAGTCTGTCACCGTTACAGGCCCACCTTCAGCAATCTGACGTTCAAAAACTGGAATAACACTACCACGGCTACCAAGAACATTCCCAAAACGAACTGCACAGTAGGTCGATTGGCTACGTTGGTTAAAGCCAGTGACAATCAACTCCGCCACGCGCTTGGTTGCTCCCATAACATTGGGTGGATTAACTGCCTTATCTGTCGAAATCATAACCATCTTAGGTACTTTAGCTTCATCAACAGCCTTAGCAACATTGTAGGTTCCACGGATATTGTTTTTGAAGGCTTCTTTTGGATTGCGCTCCATCATAGGAACGTGCTTGTGGGCTGCCGCATGATAAACAATAGCTGGCTTGTACTGTTCAAAGACTTGCAATAGACGATCATAGTCTTGAATATCTGCAATCACTGGCACATAATCAATTCCTTGGAACTTGCGAATCAATTCATGATAAACAAGGTAGATTGAGTTTTCCCCATGACCGAGCAAGACGATGCGTTCAGGATTGAAGCGGCTAACTTGGCGACAGATTTCAGAACCGATTGAACCTCCAGCACCTGTGACTAAGATGGTCTTACCTGTCAGTTCTGCGCCCAGACGCGATTCATCAAGACGAATTTCCTGACGTCCCAAAAGGTCCGTAATATCAATTTTTTGGAACCCAGTACCTGCTTGGTGAAGTCCTTGAACAACCGTTTCAACCTTAGGCATCTTGTAACATTTGACACCCAGCTTATTACACATCTGCAAGATACGTTCATATTCTGACGGGTCAAGCGACGGAATCGCAACGATAACACGCTCGATTTGATGGCGTTTAGCCAATTCAGGCAGATCATCATATGAACCCAAAACAGGGATTCCACCAAGTTTTTGTCCCTTTTTCTTAGAATCCTTGTCCAAAATACCGACAAGTTCTAATTCACTAGTTGGATGTTGGTAGCTATCCATAAAGAGGGCCCCACCATCACCAGCACCAATCAAGAAAGTCCGACGGTGTTCTCCATCACCACTTCCTTTTTTGCGTCTGGAGTAGATTAACTGCCAAGTAATCCGTGGCAATAAAATCAAGAAGGTACTCAACAAGATAAAGAGAATGATGAAACGGATTGAAAAGAGCGGCAAGAAGGCATAGCAGATACTATATGACAAGACGCTGCTCGCAGTCACACCAAAAAAGATTTTCATGAAATCTGTGATCTTGCTGTAACGACTAATACTAGCGTTCAACCCCCAAAATGCAATCATCAATTGATAAAACAAGAAGGCCAAACTCGTATAGATAATGTAGTCAACAGGTGCTGGATTAATCAAGCCGTAGAATAAGATATAAGATACAATGATGGAAACCACCATACTCAAAATATCAAATATTCCCCAGAAAACCTGTTTTTGTTGTTTATTTAAAATTTCCACCAGATCAATCACATAATCTGTGAGTTTTTTATTCATAGAAATTTACTCCTCCTTAAAAGAGTCAGATGATTATACTCAATGAAAATCAAAGAGCAAACTAGGAAACTAGCCGTAGGCTGCTCAAAACACTGTTTTGAGGTTGTAGATGAAACTGACGAAGTCAGTCACATGCCTACGGCAAGGCGACGTTGACGTGGTTTGAAGAGATTTTCGAAGAGCATTATATTGTTATTATAACACTTTTTATCCAGTTTACGATTTGCTACAATCTTTTACTTGCTTTTTCGTAACAGTTTCATAAAAATAAACTGTCGGACAAATCCGGGACAAAGGGCAACAATCATCTGAATGGCAACACTCTTGGCATACTCCATGTAAGAAATTTGTCCTCGCTTCAGCATCCGTTGACGAGCTTGACGATAGAGTTTGAGGTAACGCAGTCCCCCACGACGTTCAAACATTCCTGCTCCGACACGAACCTGACACAAGATTTGATCCAGATTTCCAGTCTTGGCTCCTGCAGTAATCATATTAAGCCAGAGGAGGTCATCCTCCATATAAAGGCCATCTTCATAGTTGCCTGCCTTGAGAACCATATCCTTCTTGAACATGACAGTCATGTGGTTAAAGGCACTTCTCATCCTTTGATAAGCTACAATATCTGCATGCTGGGTTGGAACACGACGGTAGGAAACAATCTCATCAGGATTATCAATAAACTCTGCAATATATCCACCTAATAAGTCGAGGTTGTCCTTCTCCATTAGCTGAAGCTGTTTCTCAAAACGGTCTGGAACAGCTATATCATCCGTATCCATACGAGCGATGATATCGTACTGACACTGCAAAACACCGTATCGAAGAGCCAGACCCAAACCTTGATTTTCTTCTAAGGGGCAACGTTTCACTGGAATATTAGACTCAGCTTCAAGCTGCTCTAATACCTGATAGAGCTCAGGTGTCAAAGGCCCATCCTCAACCAGAACCAATTCGCTCGGTTTCAGAGTCTGATTTTGAACACTCTCAATAGCATCCTTTAAAAATGTCGGATTTTCCTTGATATAGACCGACATCAATACGCTGATTTTTTGCTTTTCAAGCACAGTTTTTCTCCAATATATAGATTTCCTCCCACTATTTTATCATAATTTTCAAGACTTTCCTATTTTTATCTTGAAAGCCCAAAACCTTACTTGACATTATAGGGAAAAAGCCTTAAAATAAGCTGTCATTAAAATAAGTTAGAAGAGGTATTTTATGAAAAAGCAATCACTCTTTTTTGTTCCAGGTATTATCCTGATTGGTGTTTCCTTGCGAACTCCTTTTACTGTTTTACCCATTATTTTGGGAGATATTGCTCAAGGGCTGGGAGTAGAAGTTAGTTCACTTGGTGTCTTGACCAGCCTTCCTCTCCTCATGTTTACCCTCTTCTCGCTCTTTTCTACCCGACTGGCTCAGAAAATTGGCTTGGAGCATCTCTTCACCTACAGCCTCTTCTTCTTGACCATTGGCTCACTTATTCGACTAATCAATCTCCCCCTGCTCTATCTAGGAACCTTGATGGTTGGAGCAAGTATCGCAGTCATCAATGTTCTGCTTCCTAGTCTTATCCAAGCCAATCAACCAAAGAAAATTGGTTTTCTGACCACCTTATATGTAACCTCTATGGGGATTGCAACGGCTCTGGCTTCCTATCTGGCTGTACCTATTACACAAGCCAGTTCTTGGAAAGGACTTATCATCCTCCTCACCCTGCTCTGTCTAGCAACTTTTTTGGTCTGGCTCCCAAATCACCACTATAATCACAGACTGGCTCCACAAACCAAACAAAAAAGCAAAACAAAGGTTATGCGTAATAAACAGGTCTGGGCAGTGATTGTCTTTGCAGGTTTTCAATCCCTGCTCTTTTACACCGCTATGACCTGGCTACCTACCATGGCTATCCACGCAGGCCTATCCAGTCACGAAGCTGGCTTGCTGACCTCTATCTTCTCTCTGATTAGCATTCCTTTTTCAATGACCATCCCAAGTCTGACAACCAGCTTATCAACTCGCAATCGTCAGCTCATGCTCACTCTGGTTTCACTAGCTGGCGTGGTCGGCATTTCCATGCTCTTCTTCCCGATCAATAGTTTCATTTACTGGCTTGCCATCCATCTCCTCATCGGAACCGCAACCAGCGCCCTCTTCCCCTATCTCATGGTCAACTTTTCACTCAAGACAAGCGCCCCTGAAAAGACAGCCCAATTGTCTGGTTTATCTCAAACAGGAGGCTATATCCTAGCAGCCTTTGGGCCAACCCTCTTTGGTTACAGTTTTGACCTCTTCCACTCTTGGGTACCAGCTGTAGCTGCCCTCTTACTCGTTGATATCCTGATGACTGTGGCTCTCTTCACAGTGGACAGAGCTGATAAAATTCTCTAAACTTCTAGTTTTTACTAGGAGTTTTTTATATATAAAAATTTTACACATTTCTCTTGACAGGGCTTTCTTTTAGATGTACAATGTATGTGTAGAAAAATTATATATAAAAATCTTACACATTAGAAAAGGAGGTTCCCCATGTACTTTCCAACATCCTCTGCCTTGATTGAATTTCTCATCTTGGCCGTACTGGAGCAGGATGATTCTTATGGTTATGAGATTAGCCAAACCATTAAGCTGATCGCTAATATCAAAGAATCCACACTCTATCCCATTCTCAAAAAATTGGAAGGCAATAGCTTTCTGACAACCTATTCTAGAGAGTTCCAAGGTCGCATGCGCAAATACTACTCCTTGACAAACGGTGGTATAGAGCAGCTCGTGACCCTAAAAGATGAATGGGCACTTTATACAGACACCATCAATGGCATCATAGAAGGGAGTATCCGCCATGACAAGAACTGAATACCTGACTCAGCTAGAACTTTATCTCAAAAAACTACCTCAGGCTGACCAAATTGAAGCCATGGACTATTTCAGGGAACTCTTTGACGATGCTGGAGTTGAAGGAGAAGAAGAACTCATCGCTAGCTTGGGAACTCCTAAGGAAGCAGCTCACGAAGTCCTCTCCAATCTTCTCGATAAAAAAATTAATGAGGCACCCGCTCAAAAGAATAACCGACAAATTTTGCATATCGCCTTGTTAGCTCTCCTTGCAGCACCCATCGGTATTCCTCTGGGAATCGCCATTCTCGTGTCCCTGTTCGCAATCCTTGTGGCAGCCTTGACTGTCATCTTGGCTTTCTTTGCGATTTCCATACTTGGTATCATTGGCGGATTCCTATTTTTAGTTGAAAGTTTCACTGTCCTAGCCCAAGCTAAATCAGCCTTTATCTTGATTTTCGGCTCTGGTTTACTAGCCATCGGTGCTTCTTCGCTGGTCTTACTAGGTATCTCCTATGTAGCTCGCTTCTTCGGTCTACTCATTGTTCGCCTGGTGCAATTTGTTCTCAAAAAAGGAAAGAGAGGTGACCAGCATGCGTAAATTGACAAAAGGATTTCTCATTTTTGGTGTGGTGACTACCGTTATCGGCTTTATCCTGCTTTTTGTAGGTATCCAATCTGACGGAATCAAGAGCCTACTTGCCATGTCCAAGGAACCTGTCTATGATAGTCGGATGGAAGAGCTGACCTTTGGCAAGGAAGTCGAAAACCTAGATATTACGCTCCACCAACACGCGCTCACCATCACAGACTCTTTCGATGATCAAATCCACATTTCTTATCATCCATCTATTTCTGCTAACCATGATCTTGTCACAAATCAAAGCGACAAAACTCTAAGCCTCACTGATAAGAAACTGTCTGAAACTCCATTTCTCTCTTCTGGAATTGGCGGGATTCTCCATATCGCAAGTAGCTACTCTAGTCGTTTTAATAAAGTTATTCTCCAAGTTCCAAAGGGAAGAAGTCTAAAAGGAATCAACGTGTCAGCCAATCTTGGACAAACCAGTATCACTAATGCTAGTCTTGAAAATGCGACCATCAATACCAATAATGGCTATCTCCTCCGAATTGAAGGAAGTCGTATCAAAAACAGTAAACTCACAACACAAAATATTATCAATATCTTTGATACAGACCTTACAGATAGTCAGCTAGAGTCAACAAAACATCACATCCACGCTGAAAATATCCAAGTACATGGTAAGGTGGAATTGGTAGCGAAAACAGACCTAAAACTGCTACTTTCCGAAGAAGAAAAACAAAGAATCAACTTAGATCTTTCAACAAAACATGCTTCTATTCTTCATTTTGTGAGAGAAGGAAGACATTCATTTAACAACAAAGAAAACAAAGATGAACGATTAAGCAATCCTTATAAAATAGAAAAAGCAGATGCAAACGATCAACTCATGGCAAGAGCAGAACAGGATATCTATCTACTTAAATCAGAGGAACACGAGTCTGCTTCTAGAAATCGTTGACAAAAGCGCTTACATCTGCTACTATGAAAGCATATTTATCTAACTAAAAAGGAGGTCCTACCATGAAACAAGAATGGTTTGAAAGTAATGATTTTGTAAAAACAACAAGCAAGAACAAGCCTGATGAACAACCCAAAAATCTTGCAGACAAGGCTGAAGAAACGATAGCCGATCTCGATACACCAATTGAAAAAAATACTCAAGTAGAGGAGGAAGTCTCTCAAGCTGAAGTCGAACTGGAGAGCCAGCAAGAAGAGAAAATTGAAACGCCTGAAGACAGTGAATCGAGAACAGAAATAGAAGAAAAGAAAGCATTAGATTCTACTGAAGAAGAGCAAGACCTTTCTAAAGAAACAGAAAAAGTCACTATAGCTGAAGAGAGTCAAGAAGCACTTCCTCAGCAAAAACCAACCACGAAAGAGCCCCTTCTTATCAGTCAATCCTTAGAAAGTCCCTATATCCCCGACCAAGCTCCAAAATCTACGGATAAATGGAAAGAGCAAGCGCTTGATTTTTGGTCTTGGCTAGTGGAAGCAATCAAATCTCCTACGAGCAATCTTGAAACAAGTAGCACACACAGTTATACAGCCTTCCTCTTGCTCATTCTGTTTTCTGCATCTTCCTTTTTCTTTAGTATCTACCACATCAAACATGCTTACTATGGACATATAGCAAATATGCATAATCACTTCCCTGAACAATTTGCTTCATTAAATCTCTTTTCGATTATCTCTATCCTAGTAGCGACAACACTCTTCTTCTTTTCATTCCTCTTGGGTAGTTTCGTCGTGAGACGATTTATCCACCAGGAAAAGGACTGGACGCTAGAAAAGGTTCTCCAACAATATAGTCAACTCTTAGCAATTCCAATCTTCCTCACTGCTATTGCTAGTTTCTTTGCCTTCTTTGACAGCCTACGATTTACAGCCCTCTTGTGTATGATTAGCATTGGAATCATTCTGCTTGCCAGTCTCCATATCATTACAAGACCAAGTCAAGCAAGTGAAACCGACTCCTTTTATCAGTTATTCTTGTCTGTCCTTGTGAACGGAGTGATTATCCTCCTCTTCTTTGTAGCTGAAGTGGCACTGATTGGAGATTATCTTCGTATCTTGGCCTTTCTTTAAACTTCATACTCTTCGAAAATCTCTTCAAACCACGTCAGCTTCGCCTTACCGTACTCAAGTACAGCCTGCGGCTAGCTTCCTAGTTTGCTCTTTGATTTTCATTGAGTAGCAATCCTGTCTTTCATGGCAGGATTTTTTATATATCAAAAAGCAAGTCAATTGACCTGCTTCTGCTTTACTCTTCTTGTGCTAATGCTTTAAAATCTTTGTCTAAGATGGGTTGCACTTCTAATTGATTGGCATCTAGTTGGTGGTAAGATGCTGATGGTAGTGAATCTAGGAATTTTGCATAGTTCAAGCGGGCAATGGCTTCATAGTCTTCTGGTTTAGAGCCATCTCCTGTGATTTGAACCAAGTCAATCTCCCACTGCACTTCCTTATCCACCAATTGCTCCATATAGACTGCAGGAACAAACGGTTCTCTCGGTAATACTGTCTTGACTCCTTGAGCCAGATGGTAAACACCATGCACTTGGCCTTCTCCATCTTGATAGAAAGAAACTCTTGCAAAGTAGGCGTCTGTCTCTTGAACCGCACGTACACGCGCTTCAAACTGAGCCAAGCCATCTTCCTCTAAAAAGCTTTTCAAATCCTCATGACTAAAGAAAACAGGATTAAAAATTCCTTGGCAAATCGTAAAACGAGCTACATTATCTGTCAGATGGGCTTGAATACTTGCTTGGAAATAAGCTTCAAAATCAAAACCATTTAGTCCTTCAATCTCAGTTCCTGTATAAGCAAGTAGGGCTTCTAAAAATGCTTTGATAATCTGCCAGTCTGTCTTCGTTAGTAGGTCAGGAAGATCGACACGGTAAGCCTTTTGACCATCATCATAACTGACTTTAAAAAGAAATTGTGATTGCCCCACTATCGCACACTCGATATACTCGAGACGATTAAGAGGCTGACGGAGATAGACTGCATCATAACTATGCGACTCCAAACCATCTACCAAGGCCAAGATCGACTTGGCAGTCAAAATCTCTTGTTCTCCTAAAATGCTCTGTTTATTTGGAATAAAAAATGTTTTCGACATAACTGGACTCCTTTGAAATCGTTTACATATAGTATACCCTATTTTTCTGAAAGATACAGAAACAAACTTTATACTCTTCGAAAATCTCTTCAAACCGCGTCAGCTTCGCCTTGCCGTACTCAAGTACAGCCTGGGCTAGCTTCCTAGTTTGCTCTTTGATTTTCATTGAGTATTAGATTTTTGAGTAAAAAGCATAGAAAAACAGCCCCTAAGGACTGTTTGATCTTATACAGTAGCTGCTTGATCCAAGCTTTCACCGATAGTGGCTAGGCGCTCGATCACTTCAGCTTGTGTCAATTCATGTTCTGAAACATAGCGGTTACGTGGATGAACACGGCACTCGTGTGAGCATCCACGAAGGTACTTGTCTTCATTTTCTTCTGATGTCAAGATACGACGATTACAGAATGGATTTCCACAGTTGACATAACGTTCACACGGTGTTCCATCAAACCAGTCTTTCCCTACGATAGTTGGATTGACGTGATTAACATCTACGGCGATACGCTCGTCAAAGACGTACATTTTCCCATCCCAAAGCTCACCTTGAACTTCTGGATCTTTACCGTAAGTTGCGATTCCTCCGTGCAATTGGCCGACATCTTTGTAGCCTTCACGGACCATCCAGCCTGAGAATTTCTCACAGCGAACGCCACCTGTACAATAAACCACGACACGCTTGTCCATGAATTTTTCCTTGTTATCACGAACCCATTGTGGCAACTCACGGAAGTTGCGGATATCTGGGCGGATAGCCCCACGGAAATGTCCTAGGTCATACTCATAATCGTTACGTGTATCAAGGACAACGGTATCTTCGTCAAGAAGGGCTTCTTTGAACTCTTTTGGAGACAGGTAAGCACCTGTTGTTTCAAGTGGGTTGATGTCGTTGTCAAAGTCGTTGTCTTCCAAACCAAGGTGGACAATTTCTTTCTTGTAGCGAACAAACATCTTCTTGAAGGCTTGTTCATTTTCTTCGTCAATCTTGAACCATAGGTCTTCCATTCCTGGGAGGCTATGAACGTAGTCCATATATTTTTGAGTTGTTTCGTAGTCACCTGAAACTGTTCCGTTAATTCCCTCGTCAGCGACTAGGATACGGCCTTTAAGGCCGATTGATTTACAGAAAGCCAAGTGATCTGCAGCAAATTGCTCTGCATTTTCAATTGGAGTGTAAAGGTAGTAAAGTAAGACACGAATATCTTTTGCCATAAGATTTGTTCTCTTTTCTATTCTTAAATTTTCAGAATTTTTCATCTAACTATACTAGTATACCTGCTTGAGAAAACGAATGCAATTTATTTGACTGGAAATTGTAGAAAGGGATTTATCCCTGCACTTCATCAGTAACCATAGCGAATAGCAGATAGTTCTCTCATTTTTTTGATCTGCTCAGCTTGACTTTCTGACAAAGTCAGCTTATTGTCAATCAACACACGTGAGATGTCAACATTCATTTGGCTCAGGATAAACGGAGTAGAGGTCCCATCGTCCTCTAATCGTCTTTTATAACTCACTAACAGATTTTTCAAAGGAGCAAGTTGAGACGTATTGTTTATACCTTCCAATAGATGACTTATAATCGTCATGGCTTCACAACGCCTTTCGCTTCCTCCTGCAAACCATTTTAATGGTGTCATACTCATTTACCTCCTGAAATTCGTTTATAAATTGAAAAACTATCATTCCTAACGCTCGTGCCAGTATTTTACCACACCCTATGTAAAAAAGTCAGCAGAAATGGTAGGGTTGCTACAATATTATTGATAACATAAGACGCACTTGACGTTTGAAAAAATAAAACTTACTCTTAACTACCGATTTAGCAACTAATCTAGCAAGTCACAATAAACCATCTCATTAAAATACTAGGCTTATCTAGACTAAACTTAAATTTTTGTTTAGAGGCTGGACAAAAACTCAATTTCAAGAAAAAACGAAGTAAATCTTCCCACAATAAAACTAACATAATAAAAATCCTCATCACTCCAAACAACACTATCCATGCAAAAACCATGAGTAGGATCATCTATAAAATCAAAACTCCCTAAAATCATACCTACCAATTCTACTAACATTTCTTTTTTAGGAATGTGTATATGCCGATAGCAACCTTTCCCAAATTTGACGAAAACAATCTACGAACGCAAATAATAGCTTTTCAGCCTCTATTTCCTGTTTTACTCATTTTAAATGTACCATAATCCCTCCAATAGTCAAGCAACATAATTTCTTTTAATCTATCATCCCTCTTGAGTTTATCGAACTAAATCACCTATAACTCGAAAAAGGTATAGAAATAGAATGTTTCACGAGAAACACTCTATATCATCTATTATAACAACGAGAGTATTAGGTATCTATCTGCTTATCATTAGTAGGCCTACACTCTATCCCCAAGGTTATCCACAAGTTGTGAATAACTATCCCAAGCTGTGCTTAACTCTTTATTTACAGGAATTAAAACTACTTTATAATTCTAAAAAGTTACTAGATTGGTCACCCCAATAAGAATTATCTCTAAAATAATCAGAAGTTATCCACACTTATCCACAACCTGTTAGTAACTTTTTTGAATCGTCTTGCTTAAGCTAAGACTTATCTCTCACGAACACTAAAAAGAGCCTGACTCCAGGCTCTTTAGTCTATTATTTCTTCTCAGCGCGAAGGGCTGACAAGATTTGTGTGCGGATATCATCCACACCATTTGGCGTATTTGGTAAAAAGATGGTTTGATTTCCTTTAGAGGCAAAG
Organism: uncultured Streptococcus sp.; assembly: GCF_963521255.1. Lineage (GTDB taxonomy): Bacteria > Bacillota > Bacilli > Lactobacillales > Streptococcaceae > Streptococcus. The sequence continues at coordinate 321,541 of NZ_CAUQTU010000001.1, forward strand.
GTATTCAAAGTATCCAAATACTGGTTGGTCAAGAGGATAGACATGATTTGTTCTTCTGTCATACCAACATTGGCTTCCTTAAGTTCTGTGATAGACTCTGCCAATCCATCCACAATCGCCTTACGTTGTTGGGCAATCCCCACACCATGAAGGCGGTCTTTTTCTGCTTCGGCTTCAGCTGCAGTGACGATTTTAATCTTGTCTGCTTCCGCTAATTCTTGCGCTGCGACCCGTTTGCGTTGCGCCGCATTGATTTCATTCATGGATTGCTTGACTTCTGCATCTGGTTCGACCTTAGTAATCAAGGTTTTCACAATAATATAACCGTAAGTAGTCATTTCTTCTGCTACTTGGTGTTGAACTTCAAGAGCAATCTCATCTTTTTTCTCAAACAATTCATCCAAGGTTAATTTTGGAACAGAAGAGCGAAGGGCATCTTCGATATAAGATTTAATTTGAGATTCAGGACGCATGAGTTTATAATAGGCATCTGTCACGCTCTGCTCGTTGACACGGTACTGAGTCGCTACATTCATCATAACGAACACATTGTCCTTTGTCTTAGTCTCAACCACAATATCGCTTTGCAACAAGCGCAACTGAATCCGAGCTGCAATCGAGTCAATCCCAAAAGGCAAGCGAATATGAATACCGCTATTGGCAACTTTTTGGTATTTCCCAAAGCGTTCAATAATCGCCACCGACTGCTGACGAACCACATAAACTGTACTCAGTGTGACTATCACCAATAGAAGCACACAAACCACCACAAAAATCATCAAAAATGTTGTTATCATCGCGACGACCTCCATTATTATTTTTTCCTGTATTATAGCACATTTAAAGAAGGCTGTGCAGTTTTTACTGCGATTTTTCCTGAAATGTCAATAATTAGAGGTGAAACTACATTTCAAGTTAATAATCGCTTTTTTCATTACATTATCTTCATCCATATTCAGGGAATAGCTTGCCTTAACTTTTCCCTCGTGATATACTATTTATTGAAATGAATAAATAGGAGATATTTCATGAAAACAGCAAAAACTACTGTTACAATCCTTTCTACACTTGCTTCTGTCGTCTTATTGGCTAGTTGTGCAACAAAGTCTACAGAAACACAGACAAGCAATAATAGCTCATCTGATAATCAAGTTACAATGACATATGACCAACTACGGTCAAGAGAAAACACTATGTCAACCCTTTGGTATCAAAAATCAGCTGAAACTAAAGCTTTATACATACAGGGTTATAACGTTGCAACAAATCACCTAAAGGAATTGCTCAAAGCAGAATCAGACAAACCTTACTCTATCGTTTTAGACTTGGATGAAACTGTCCTAGATAATAGCCCTTATCAAGTACAAAATGTCAAAGATGGTACAGCATTCACACCCGAAAATTGGGATGTTTGGGTTCAAAAAGCTTCAGCAAAAGCCGTCCCAGGTGCCAAAGATTTTCTTCAGTTTGCCGATCAAAACGGTGTCCAAATCTACTATATTTCTGACCGCTCAGCTAATCAAGTAGATGCTACCATTAAAAATCTTGAAAGTGAAGGAATTCCTGTTCAAGGACGTGATCATCTCATGTTCTTAGAAAGCGGTGTAAAATCCAAAGAAGGTCGTCGCCAAAAAGTTCAAGAAAAAACAAACCTTATCTTATTATTTGGTGATAACCTCGTAGACTTTGCAGATTTTTCTAAGACTTCTGAATCTGACCGTGATAAACAACTTGAAGAATTGCAAAAAGAATTCGGTGAAAAATTCATCATCTTCCCAAATCCAATGTACGGATCATGGGAATCAGCTGTATACGCTGGTAATAAACTAGATGCTAAAGGTCAAGTAGAAGAACGCCAAAAAGCCTTGCAAGGTTTTGATAAATAAAACAAATAAGCTGATTCTATATAAAATAAAGCTAACTTACAATCTTCAAAAAGTGGATAGGAAGGAATTCTGATAATCAGAAAACTTTCCTATCCACTTTTATGATTGATATAACATCAAGATTTTATAAATTTAATACTATACATTTTCTAATTTTAAAGACTTTTTGCCTATCTCCTATATTTAAAGCATTAAGTGAGGTTGATGAGCTAAATTTATTGTGGTATACTATTTTTGTCATCGGTTACCGATTACGTTCCTTACGGTTCGTGAGAGGAGGTGAAACTAATGAGCCTTATCATAGAGCTCGCTCTTACTATTATAGCGGACGTCATAGCAGGGATTATCTTGTATTTCGTCTGCAGATGGCTAGATAGTAAGGAGTAGACCGAGTGACTAGCCTATCAACACCCGTTAAATCTCTAAGATACGTCAAAAAAGCCCTTAACTATCGCACTAGTTAGGGGCTTTGGTGTTCTAATGAACCTTATCAACTAACTACATTCTAGCATATAAGCCCAGATATTTCAAGAGTTTTATTTGTTTTTTACAGTTCTGAAAGGTCTATAATGAAGCTAGCTATCTAGTATCCAAAAACCGATCAGCTCCTATGAACTAATCGGTTTCTCATCAATGTGCCAACATTTCTTGGGCGATTTCTTGGCCAGATAGGTTATCTGGGTAGTAGGTTGGCCAGTTATCCATTTCTTCAAAGAGGGCTTCTTGGCTTGTGCCTCCAACGAAGATATGGAAATGTTCTGCCTTAACTGGGGAGATATTGTGGTCACTAAACTGAACATACTTGAACTGTCCAGCGTCTGCATCTGTGGCTTCAAAGAGGAAGCGAACGCCACGATTGCCTTTCTTGTAAGTCAAGATTTTCTTACCAACATACTTGTAGGTGAATTTCTTACTTTGTCCACCTTGAACAAATTCCATAGTGTTATCAGTGATATTAATCTTAGTCACATCTGTCTGATAGCCTTTTGTATAGTAGGCCTTGTACTCAGCCTGAGTCATCTTACCAGTCAACTTAGCCTTGTAGTCAAAGACTTGATCAAACGTACCATCTTCAAGGAAAGGATAAACTGATTGCCAGTTACCTGCATAGTCACTCAAGGTGCGGTCCTTGACATCTGCATCCTCGAAGTAACCATTTTGAACTGTCTTGGTATCCTCTGCCTTTTCAGGCTCAATTGCTGGGCCTTCTTGGTCCGTTGTTTGTTTCAGAGCCTTGAGGTTTTTCTCCATCACGGAAATGTAGTTTTCTCCAGCCTTGGTGTCCTCTTCTGTCAGACTTTCTAAAGGATTGAGGACATCAGTTTTGACACCTGCCTCTTTTGAAAGTGTGTTAGCAAGGGCTTGTGAGGCATTTTCTTCAAAGTAGATATAGGCGATTTTATTTTTCTTGACATACTCTGTCAATTCTGCCAAGCGAGCTGCTGATGGCTCTGCATCTGGAGAAAGTCCTGAGATTGCGACTTGTTTGAGTCCATAGTCCAAGGCAAGATAGTTAAAGGCTGCGTGTTGAGTCACAAAGCTCTTTTGTTTGGCTTGAGACAAGCCTTCTGCATAAGCCTTATCCAAGGCTTGCAATTTTTCGATATAGGCAGCAGCATTCTTCTCAAAGGTCTCTTTTTTATCAGGATAAGCTGCTGATAAGCTGTCACGGATGTGCTCTACTAGTTTAATAGCACGAACTGGTGATAACCAAACATGGGGATCAAACTCATGGTGATGACCTTCTTCTCCATGGTCATGGTCTCCCTCTTCTTCCTCACCACCTGGCAAGAGCAACATATCACCTGTCGCCTTGATGGTTTTCACTTTTTTCTTATCCAGGGTATCTAGCAATTTAGGTACCCATGTTTCCATGTTTTCATTTTCATAAACGAAGGTATCTGCGTCTTGGATTTTGGCAACTGCCTTGGCAGACGGTTCATATTCATGGGGTTCTGTACCAGCACCGATGAGGAGTTCTACATTAGCAGTATCTCCTGCGACTTGCTTGGTAAATTCATAGACAGGGTAAAAGGTTGTCACGATATTTAGTTTGCCATCTGCCTGCTTTTGATTGGAACAAGCCACTAAAAACAAGGCACATAGACTGGCTAGCAATAAGCTGATTTTTTTCACGTTAGTCTCCTATTTGATAAAACGTCTTACTAAACTAATAAGTAAAAAGACAGTTACAAAAATAATGGTAATACTTGCACTGGCAGGTGTTTCTGCATAATAGGAAATGTAAAGACCTGCTACCATTCCCAAAAATCCAATAGCACTAGCAAGCAGCATAACCGATTTAAAGTTTTTCCCTAGACGAAGGGCAATACTAGCTGGCAAGACCATAATGGTCGATACCAGAAGAGCTCCTGCAGCAGGAATCATAAGGGCAATGGCCACCCCTGTAACCATGTTAAAAAGAATAGACATGGTACGAACGGGCAAGCCATCCACAAAGGCCGTATCCTCATCAAAGGTCAGGATATACATAGGACGAAGGAAGAGGAAGGTCAAAATCAAAACAACCGCCGCAATGACGAAGAGGGAAATAACCTGCTCTTCACTGATAGTCACGATCGAACCAAAAAGATACTGGTCCAAACTCATAGAACTCGAGCTTTTACCCTTGCTCATAACAATCAGAGAAACAGCCAGACCTGTTGACATGAGGATAGCTGTCCCGATTTCCATAAAGCTCTTGTAAACCGTACGGAGATACTCCAGAAAGACCGCCGCAATCAAGACAATAGCAATCGTAGAAACAGTCGGAGAAATCCCTAGGACCAGACCAAAAGCTACACCCGAAAGCGAGACGTGGCTGAGGGTATCACTCATCAAACTCTGACGACGCAAGATAAGGAAGGTTCCCAATACCGGCGAGAAAAGACTCATGGCAATAACGGCAAGAAAGGCACGTTGCATAAAGTCATAAGATAACAAACTAAGCATGGCCCACCTCCTGATCATTCTCATGAACGTTGAAACAACGCCATGGCGAGTCTTGGTTACGGACTAAATGAATATTGCGGTCCGCATAGTCCTTAACTTCTTCAGGGTCATGAGTAATCATCAAAACAGCCTTGCCATGATGATGGGCGCTGTGGTGCATGAGTTCGTAAAATTCGTTTTTACTTCCTGCATCCATCCCCGTTGTCGGCTCATCTAGGATAAACACATCTGGATCCGAAGCAAACATACGCGCAATCACCGCTCGTTGCTTTTGGCCCCCAGAAAGAGACCCCAAGCGTTTGTCTCGGTGTTCCCACATGCCAACTGAGTCCAGACTAGCCTTGATATGCTCCTCATCATGAGCATTCAAACGACGGAACCAACCCTTTCGCGGATAGCGACCTGATTTGACAAATTCATAAACCGTACTTGGAAAACCAGCATTAAAACTGGCAATCTGTTGAGGAAGATAGGCTATTCTCAATTTCTTACCCTGCGTATTTGTCTTTGAAATAGTCACCTTACCAATGCGTGGCTGAAGAATTCCAAGACTGGCCTTGATGAGTGTCGTCTTAGCTGCCCCATTCTCCCCTGTCAAGGTAACAAATTCTCCACTATCAACACTATAATTGATATGTTCAAGAACAGGCTCCTTATCATAATAGAAGGACAAGTCCTCTACTGTAATATATCTCATTATTTGATTTCTCCTACTAAAGCAGTCAAAAACCGCTGAATCACTTTTTGTTCATTTGGAGTAAACTGAGTCGCCACTTGTTCATAGGTTAAAAGTGTATGCTCATGGTGATGATGATGCTCCTCAGCAATTGGACGAGCCAAGTCAGTCAACTGATAAAAAATCACACGCGCATCCTTAGGATCCTTAGATGTTTCCAACATCCCTTCCTTGACCAAAGACTTAATAGCCTTGGTAACTGCCGCCTGACTAACATTGAGGCGACGAGCCAACTCTGAATTTGTTAAAGATTCCTCTGACAATAGCATGAGGATATGCTCCTGGGTATTGGTCAGAGCCACCTCGCTAGTGCAATGACCTATTAAAATCTCGTGCTGGTTTTCTGCCTGCAAAATTACTTCATTCAAAAAGGCATCTATATCTTTTGCTAACTGTCTCATATCTGACTCCTTTCCTTATATGCTTCTCTATTTTAAGAGAAAATACTATTCTTTGAAATTATTTACTGGTTAATTATATCACAACCAAAAAAAGAGTCAAGAAAAAACGTGAAAACTAGTTTCATTCTCGAACTCTTCTATATCATGATCTATTGAAATGCCTTGACATCTCCATCATAAGTCGCCCAATCTTTACTGAAAAATCGCTCATTCAGATGGTAGGTAGGAGCTGGTGTAGGATTGGATAGGAAAGGATCAACTGCCTTATCAAAAGCAAGCCAACCCAACCAACCTAGGTGAATGGTATCCTTAATAAAATAAGGATCCCCTCCATTTTTTGAAAAGTCAGCAATATTAGTGAAACCTTGACTTTCTAATTGATAACGAATTTTCTCCACTGCATGCTGGTACATATCTTCTCTGAGCCCTGTGTAGTCCATCCATTTCTTATTGACAGGTTGGATGACAAAGAGGACATTAACTTTCGATTTTGCAAATTGATTGAGAACCAACTGTAAATCATTATATTCAGATGATTTTAGGAAGCTGTAATTCTTTTGATACCCTTCCCATTTTTTCAAATCCTTCTTAACCTCTCTTGTATAGAAATGATTTTCCATTCCCATATCATTATTGGTCGTATTTGTTTCTGCATCCTTTCGAGCAATTTTTTCTAACTCTTGGTAAGAAAATTGATCTGGAAGATCTTTTAAATAATTTTCCACATGTTCCTTATATTTGAGTTTTCCTCTAATGGAGAACCGACCAAATAGAGAAGCCTGTCTCTCATTGAATCGGGCAAAAATATTAATAGCAACCTGATCAACCTCTGATAATTCTTCACCCTTTGATAATTTTTGAACAATGCCTTTTAATGCAACATTAGGATTCTGCTTTAACAATCGAATAGCCGCATGCTTTGCAGCAGTGTCACCAGATTGATTTTCCAAAAAAGCTGTCAATTGGTCACTGTTAAAAAATCTCTGAAACGCTGCGGGTTCATAATCAGTCTCCGTAAACCACTGAGGCGAAATCACAAATACCGCATGCTTATTCTCTATTTCTGGCAAAATTTGCTGTAGGCCAAAATATTGATTTAGAGAGGCTGCTCCTGCTTGACCTAAAAAGTAAGGACGATAGGGACGATGGTATTTCTCTGCTAAAACAGCTGGATGGACACTATCAAATCGAATCCATTCACTGGACCCTAGAAAAGGAATAAAACGCATATTTGGATCTGTAAGAGCCCTTACTTTTTGGCTTCTCTCTTTAAAACTCTCTACACTAACAGAAGCCGCCGAATATTTCTCCTCCGTCAGATTATGGCTTGTTGTACTTGGATAAAAAAAGATGAGTAGAAGAACCAAAAATCCAGCAGTGAAGATAGGCCCGAAGATTAGCCACAAGCGTTTAAGCATTTTGTAGCTCCGTAATACCTTCTACGATTTTATTAGCCGTATTCCAGTCATCACGACCGAACTCCGTCACTGGAACACGAATGTCAAAACGATTTTCAATCTCCACAATCAACTCAACCGTTCCCATACTATCCAAGACACCTGCATCAAAAAGATCTTCATCCATCATGTCAGAAACATCTTCCATAAACAACTCATCAATAATTTCAATAACTTCTGATTTGATATCCATATTTTATTTCCTCTTATTTTTTAAACCATAAATCATTCAAAAATCCAGAAAAGATTAAGAATGACAGCATGACGACATGGAAGGTAACAACCATGCCCAGCAACTGAATCCAGCGATTCTCAGGTAGAGCAGTCTTCCCTGCTTTTTTCCGTTCCTTATTGAGCGTTTTTTTCTTGCGAATCCAAGCGTCATTGATGACCAAGCCTAATCCATGAAAGAGTCCATAGGCGATGTAGTACCAGGTCACACCGTGCCAAAATCCCATAATCAGCATATTTACAATATAGGCTACACTTGAGGTTACATTGCGATTTTTAAAGACTTTCTTTCTGGTTAACACCATCACCATTCGCATAAAGACAAAGTCACGGAACCAGAAAGAAAGACTCATGTGCCAACGATTCCAAAATTCCTTTAAATCCCTTGATAAAAAGGGTTTGTTAAAGTTGATAGGGCTACGGATTCCCATCAAGTTTGAGATGGCCAAAGCAAACATAGAATAACCTGCAAAGTCAAAGAAGAGCTCCAGACCAAAGGTATACATAACTGCCAAGGCATAGAGGTTAAAGAAGCCACCTGACTGCAGGGCTAAATTCTTCAAAGGAGGCAACAAGGTCTCTCCTAAAACATAAGCTAGGATAAACTTGTACAAAAAGCCCCACATGATATAGCGAACAGATTCATCCAGCATATCCATCAACTCATCCCGCTCAGGAATGGTCTGATAATTTTCATTAAATCGCTTAAAGCGATCGATTGGGCCACTTGAAAAAGTCGGCATGAAGAGAAGAAAACGGAGGAATTCCCAGAGGGTAAAATCCTTAATCACTCCATCTCTCAGCTCGATGATAATCCCAACCGAACGAAAGGTCAGGTAAGAAATTCCCAAAAAACCAAGCAAAGACTGCGTTCCATTGATAGCCGGCTGCACCTTGACAAAGACAATCGGCAGTAGGGACAGAAAACTAACTAGGTAGAAGACCCACTTACCATCCTTACTTTTTCGATAGTGCTTATAGAAGAGCAGGAGTAATATTTCCCAGCACAGATAAATACCCAAGGCAGCCAATTGGTTAGTCTTCCCACCTACCAACATGGTGACGATAAAGAAGAGACTAACTAGCACTTCATACCAGGCAAAGCGTTTCTTGAAAAAGAGACCGATAAAGATGGGCAAGGTTGCAGCAATCACATAGACAAAATACTGAGGATTACCGTATGGCTCTAAATGAGGAAGCTGTTGAAAGAACTCCATCATCTCTTATTCACCTCGTTAATCAATCCTTTAATATCAATTTTTCCATTTGGAGTCAGTGGCAAACTGTCTCGATAAAGGAATTTGGACGGCATCATATAAGACATCATAATATCTGTCAAGTCTTCCTTGATAGCCTTGGTAATATCGATATCACGTTCAAACTGCTCACGGACACCATCTTTTAAGATGACATAAGCCAATAGATTTTGTACCTTGTGGTCCTTGTTATAGCGCGGTACTGCAACAGCAGACTCGATAAAGCGAGACTTATTGAGGTTTTGAGAGACATCTTCTAACTCAATGCGGTAACCGTTGAACTTAATCTGGAAGTCCATGCGTCCGCCGTAGAGAAGTAAGCCTTCATCTGTCATAGATCCCACATCGCCTGTGTGATAGGCTGGCAGTCCTTCAAATTCAAAGAAGGCTTCTGCTGTTTTTTCAGGATTGTTCATATAACCTTTTGAAACGGCTGGTCCAGAAACAATGATTTCCCCCTGTTCTCCATTTGGCAATTTATTGCCTTCCTCGTCAATGATAAAGGTTGGAGAATCAGCTTTGGTATAGCCGATTGGTAGGCGTTTGAGAGTTATCAACATCTCGTCTGTCACAGCAACAGCTGACAGGGCTACTGTCGCTTCTGTTGGACCGTAAGCATTGATAATACGGGCATTTGGGAAACGCTCGCGCAGTTTTTGAGCTGTTTTGACCGTCAATTCTTCGCCATCAAAGTAGAAATGCGTGATACCAGGCATTTTCTCACTGTTGAAGTCTTCAGACAACATGGCCATATCCGCAAAAGAAGGGGTTGATGTCCAGATAGCGATTGGCAATGAAAAGATGGTCGCAAAGAGTTGCTTAAAGTCCTGAGTAATAGCTGAAGGAAGAGCGAAAAGCGTACCACCAAGTGCCAAGGTCGGTGCCCAGTACATGACAGACAAGTCAAATGAATAAGGTGGCTGAGCTAGCATTTGCGGACGACTCGGTGTTGCAAATTCCTTGTCCGTAATCATCCAGTTGGTAAAGCTAAGGAGGTTATCATGTGAAATCTGCACTCCCTTAGGCTTACCAGTTGTACCAGAAGTAAAGATGATGTAGTAGTTATCATCACCCTTGACTGGATGCGTAATCTCATAGCTAGTCCCTTGAGCAAAGGCTTCTTGAACCTGAGCTAGAGTCACCATTGGCGTAGAAACCTGATCCAATGGAAAATCTGAAACGGCAATAATCAAGCTTGGCTCAGCTACTTCTAAAATAGCCGAAACTCGCTCCAAGGCCGAATGGCTATCAATGGGAATGTAGGCATGACCTGACTTAGTCAGCGCTACAAAAGTTGCCAACATTTCATATTCTTGGCCACCAAAAACAACCACAGGAGACTTCTCTGGTAAATCCAGTTGATCGATGGCTGCAGCCAAACTATCCGAATCAGCCTTCAAATCTCCATAAGTGTGTTCCTGCCCCAAAACATTGTAAACAGGATAGCTAGGCTGTGTCTGAGCAAAATGCTCAATGGTTTCAATCATATCTACTATTGGTTTATTTGACACAATAGGAATTCTCCTTCAAGTTAAAATTCATTATAGATAAAGCTTCCTTGACCCTGACCAAGATAGCTAAAGAAGTAAAGCAGCCCTAGAAAGATAAGAAAATACAAGGCTGTCCGACCAAGAAAAAGGTACAATTCTTTTCTTTGTTTCATCAAGAAAAACCATTCATTTCTGTAATTTTTGCTAAATAAGATGAACTCTTACTATAGTATTTTTCTACCATTGTACCACTTTCTAGAGTAATTTTCCAATTGTTTGCCGTAGATTTTCATTATATTTAAGCTAATTTTAAAAATTATGCGGTTTTTCTATGTATATTTTTAAATAGAGTGATCCTGCTTCAAAACTCTATTTCAGGAGAAAATGAAGTAAATCTTCCCATAATAAAACACATAATATCAAGTTTTTTCAACACCTGATACTATGCGCTTTTCTAATTTTTCAAGACTTTTTAACTAGTCTATCACCTAAAATAATCTCGTCTGATATAAATTAAAATAGCTTCTATCATCAGACAAATGGCTGATAGCCAAAAACTGATGCTAATACCAAAATTCTCAGTAATATAGCTCATTAGCAAAACAAATACTGAAAATGCTAGTGTCGAAATCACTTCCAGAACGGAATAGACATTAACCAAGTTATTTTCCTCTACTGTTTCCTGAAGAAATACACTTTCAGGAACTTCTTTTAGTTGCGATAACATACCAACTAAAGCTGAAAATAATAAAAACATCTGTGCATTTGGAAAAAATAGAATAGTCAGCGTCACTATTGCCATGCCTACAAGAGAAAAAAGAATACTTTCCCATTTAGCAGCAAGAAACTTTTCAGATAGCCTAAAAGCAATTAAGCCACTAATTATAATCCCAATAGAGTATGCTGTATTAGAATATCCCCAGTAACTTTCCGTTTCATTTAATAACTCAGTTACAAAGACAAGTATGATAGACGAAACCCAAATCGTATTTGAGAAAATTTCCAATAAATTTGCTGATACAAAAAGTCTTAATCTAGAATCTCTAGCAACTAACTTCCAACCTTTGAGTAAAATTTCAAGATTAGTTTCTGAATCTAACACCTCCACTTCGGCCTTAGGAAGCAATAACATCAGAAAGCTAGAAATGATATACAAGATTAAAATGATAAACGTGATAGGTAAGAGACCAATTGTTGCAAACAAGAGTCCACCTAATCCCCAACCCACCAATTGAACAGCTTCACCACTCATTGATAAGGCTGAGTTAGCCTTGCCCAAATCGGTCGCATAGCGTGGCACAATAGCATAGGAAACGGGTGCTGCAAAACCATCTAATATGGAAATTACAACAACAAATAGATAGATCACCAAAGGCGCTACTGATTGCATTACGGTAAACATTCCTACCAGTATCGTTAATAATATAGTCTTTCCAAATTGAGATAAAGATAAAACCCTATTTAGCGCTAACCTTTTAGTAACTAAAGGAACTAAAAGACTTGCAACAAAAGAGGATATTCCTATTAAAATAGGAACTAGTGATGTGGCAATTACTGATTTTGAAATAATGTATATGTTAGCAATGATTGTTACTCTAAAGAAAATATCTGCTAAATTTGCAAACAATTGAGAGACTAACAACTTAATAAATGAATTAGACATGTAACGCTCCCATCTTAGTTACCAACTTTAGAATTAAAATTTGATTTTTAATATTTTAGCATAAAATGGCAGAAAACAAAAGTGAGATTTTTCACATAAAAAAGCAAAAACTATTGCCTTTATTATTCCTACTTTTTGAAGGAATTATTATCGTTGTTGGATAGTACTAATAGGTTATACTCAATGAAAAAAGCCTGAGATTCTCATCTCAAGCCTTATCAACATAATTGTTTTCTAGATTAAAAAAGTGAGAATACAAGCACGGCCAAGGCTGCCCCGATAACAGGTCCCACAACAGGAATCCAGGCATAAGACCAGTCTCCATCTCCCTTGTTTGAAATTGGAAGGATACTGTGCATGATACGAGGTCCAAGGTCACGTGCAGGGTTCAAGGCATATCCTGTTGTCCCACCTAGTGATAGACCGATACCGACAATCAAAGTCCCAACCGCAAAGGTTCCGATACCTGCCTGAAAATCGTAAAGACCCAAAGCAAAGATTGTCAAGACCAAAACAAAAGTTCCAAGGATTTCACTAATCAAGTTTGATACAGTATCTTTGATAGCTGGTCCTGTGCTGAAAGTAGCCAAAATATTACCTGCATTTTCTTCTGCCTCATAGTGCGGTTTGAATTGCAACCAAACCAAAATCTGACCAAGCATAGCCCCTGCAAACTGAGCTAGGATGTAAGGGAAAACGGAAGCCCAAGGTAAACCACCTTTTAAGGCCACACCAATGGTCACAGCTGGGTTTAAATGAGCCGGACTGAGCTTGCCAGATACAAATACTGCAACCGCAACTGCAATCCCCCAACCCATGGTAATCACAATCCAACCTGAGCTGTTGCTCTTAGTTTTTGGAAGAACTACACCTGCAACAACACCATTTCCTAGAAGAATCAGGATTAAAGTCCCTAAAAATTCTCCAAATAATTCATTCATCATCTTTCTGTCTCCATTAAAAAGAAGGAGGGGTAGACTAGGAGTCCTGCCCTCCACCTCTTTTATTTTTTCTTAATTTTTTAATTCTGCTAAATCGTTGTTAGCAAGAGCTGATTCGACATCAGCACGGTAAGTTGCTTTTTCATCTTCTGTCCATTCATAGAATCGTCCCATTTCATCCAAAACTGGCTCAACGATGCTATCCAAACTATCACGCATAAAGAGCATATGGTTGGTACGACGAAGAAGGAAGTCAACTGGGCTAAGAGCCAACTCATTACGCATTGCATAGTGAAGGGACAAAGTATCTGCCAAACTGAGTCCTGGCGCTTGTTCCAAACTATGAGCAAGAGCAAAGACTTTCGGTGCATTTGAACCGTAAAGATTTGCTAGGTAGTGAGCTTCCTTGCTATCCAAACCACGTGACACTCCAAGTTGCGCAAAGGCTTCGATTTCTGAGTCTACATTTGCTGGGTTCAATTCTCCACCTGAAACAGGGTAAGTCTTAGAATTGATGAGTTTAAAGTTACGGTCAAATTCTGCTTTGAGGATGTCAACCACACGCTCCATAGCTCCTTCAGCCATCTTACGGTAGTCTGTGATTTTACCACCAGCAAGAGTCAAGAGACCATTATCATCACGGTCCAAGCTAGACCCACGTGAAACTGCAGATGGATCCAAATGTTTCTCAGAGGTACTGCTTTCAAGCTTGCTGACAGCAGACTCAACATCTTCACGCGTTTTTTCTTTAGAGAGATAAGATTCAACAGTCGCGATCAAGTTGTTAAAGCTTTCATCACTGATAGTTCCGTTATTTCCGCCATTGTAGTCAGAAGCGCTATTGCCTGCGATCAATGGACGAAGACCTGCCCAGCTGCTTTCGATATCATCAATGGTGATATTTGCTTCTGGGAAGCGGTTGTTGACAATACCAAGTAGGTAATCTACATCTTCCTGCGTCACTTTTGGATGTTCCAAATCACCTGTGTAGTCTGTATCAGTTGTACCGAAGTAAGTCTTGTTTTCACGTGGGAGAACAAAGACCATACGACCGTCACCCAAACCTGTGTCAAAGTAAACTGGCTGTGAAACCTTGATTTTGCTTGAGTCCACTACCAAGTGAACTCCCTTAGTTGGACGCATTTGTGAGAATTGGGCTCCCTTATTAGACAAATTACGTACTTTATCACTCCAAGGACCTGTTGTATTGATAACCAGACGAGCCTTGATTTCAAAGACTTGGTCTGTCAAGAGATCACGAGCTACAACACCTGTAATCTTGCCACTTTCGTCAAAGAGGAAGCCTTCTGCCTTCACGTGGTTGGCAATGAGGGCACCATCTTGGTTGGCACGTTTGATGTTTTCGATCACGAGACGGGCATCGTTGTTACGGAAGTCAAGATAAACTCCACCTCCTACCAAGCCTTCCTTCTTCAAGTTTGGCTGGCGTTCCAAGACTTCTTCCTTGCTCAAGACCTTGTTTGCAGCTGGTGTGTTGTTAACTCCTGCCAAAAGGTCGTACAAATCCATAGCTACTTTAAGACGGAAGAGGCTAAAGGTCGCTCCATCTTCATCGTAAACTGGCAAGAGCATTGGGTCCGGTTTTGGAATGTGTGGTGCGATTTGTTGAACCACTGCACGTTCTGAAACTGTATCTGATACCACTTCTACGTCAAATTGTTTGAGGTAACGCAGACCTCCGTGAACCAATTTAGTTGAACGGCTAGATGTTCCTTCTGCGAAGTCCTGCATTTCAATCAAACCAGTCTCAAGACCGCTAGCTGCCGCCTGCAAGGCGACACCAGCCCCTGTGATTCCTCCACCGATAATCAAGAGGTCCAAGGTACGTTCTTGCATTTTTTTAATTGATAATTCACGTGTTTTCTTTGAAAATTCCATATTTACACACTTTCTAACTGAGTCGCTTTATTCTTCCAGTATTAGTCGTCTACTTCCGCAAAGACTTGCGTTGCTTTTACAGCCTTCTTCCAACCCTTGTAGAGTTGTTCCTTGCGAGATTCGTTCATCGATGGTTCAAAGAGTTCTCCTGTCTCGTTCAAGAGTTTCAACTCATCCAAGTCTTTCCAGTAACCTACTGACAAACCTGCTAGGAAGGCTGCACCTAGAGCTGTTGTCTCCAAGTTTTTGGCGCGTGCGATGTCGATTCCCAAAATGTCAGCTTGGAACTGCATGAGGAAATTGTTCATAGCTGCACCACCGTCTACTTTCAAGACTTGGATAGCTGTCTGAGCATCCACTTGCATGGTGTCGATGATGTCACGTACTTGATAAGCAATAGATTGCAAAGTCGCCTTGATAAAGTCTTCTTTAGTTGTTCCACGAGTCAAGCCAAAGACAGAACCGCGAGCGTTTTGGTTCCAGTATGGAGCACCTAGACCTGTAAAGGCTGGAACGACATAAACTTCATCATTGTTGTGAGAATCACGAGCGTATTTTTCAGATTCTGGTGAATTTTCAACCATGCGAAGTCCATCACGAAGCCATTGAATGGCACTTCCCGCGATGAAGATAGAACCTTCTAAAGCATAGTAGACCTTGCCATTGATACCGTAACCAATTGTTGTTAAGAGGTTGTTTTCAGACAACTGCATTTCTTCACCAGTATTCATGATGATGAAAGAACCTGTTCCATAAGTATTTTTAACCATACCAGGTTCAAAGGCCAACTGTCCAAAGAGGGCTGCTTGTTGGTCCCCAGCCATACCTGAGATTGGCACTTCTCCACCATAGAAATGGAATGGGGCTGTTTTACCGTAGATTTCAGAGTTAGAACGAACTTCTGGAAGCATAGCCTTAGGAATGTTGAGAATTTCTAAAATCTCATCATCCCATTTGAGTTCTTTAATATTGTAGAGCATAGTACGGGCTGCATTTGAATAATCCGTTACGTGAGACGCACCGTCTGTCAATTTCCAAACCAGCCAAGTATCAATGGTACCAAAGAGCAATTCCCCTTTTTCAGCTCGCTCTTGAGCGCCCTCTACATGATCCAAAATCCAACGAACCTTGGTCGCAGAGAAGTAAGCATCGATGATCAAACCAGTCTTTTCATGGAATTTTTCCACATAACCTTGGCTTTTCAGTTGTTCAGCCAGAGGAGCAGTTTGGCGTGATTGCCAAACGATAGCGTTGTAGATAGGGAGCCCTGTTTTCTTATCCCAAACGACCGTTGTTTCACGTTGGTTGGTAATCCCGATTGCCTCAATCTGACTTGGTTTCACACCACTTTCAATGAAAGCACCCGCAATAACTGACTGAACAGAGTTCCAAATTTCATTGGCATTGTGTTCAACCCAACCTGCCTGAGGGAAAATCTGAGTAAACTCTTTTTGACTCGAGCTAACTTTTTCTCCTTTTTTGTTGAAAATAATGGCACGAGAACTTGTAGTTCCCTGGTCAATGGCCATGATGTATTTTTCTTGTGACATGTGCTGTCCTCCTGATAATGATCTTGAGGATGTCTCCTCTTTACAGTAACTAGTATACAAAATAAAGCGCTTTCTTGTTTATCAACTTTTTTTAATTTTTAAAAAAATGTGAGGGGATTGTGTAAATTTCACAAAAAAGACCTGGAACAACCAAGCCTTTTAAGTGAATAATAACTGACGAATCCCTGCCAAATCTTCCAAATCCAAGTCGTTTTTTAAATAATAAACTGGGGTCTGTTCCTTCTTATGAATCGGGTTATTGGTAACCAGCAAATCATAATGCCGAGTTCGGTCATAGGCTTCAATGGTGATAAAACGATTGTATTCCAAATACCGTTTTAAAATGGCTGCCATCCTTGAAAAGACAAGAAAACCAGATGTCAAATCAAGACCAATCCGCATATGTTGACCACCATTTTCAGCCATATATTCGATTAACTGCAGCCATTCCCAGAGAATCTTCTTATCTAAATCTGTCCCCTGCTGAAAGGCAGGTAGAGCATGAAAAATCTCCTCTGCCGTTCCCCTAAAATCATGTTCCATCAACAAATAAGGATGACGATTCTCTAACTGGTACTTGTAGCGATCCTGTAAAATATAGCCCTTGTATAGATAGACTTGAGCACAAAGCTGACTAAGTTCATAGGTGACATGGTCCTCTGTATAATCACCCAGCAACTCCTCTTTCTTCATTTCTTGAATCAATTGCGTCAGTAAATCTGCCAACTGCCCTCCAAAGCCAAGGATATACTCCATAGTATGAAGAGGAAGAATGCGATGAGATAGGAGGAAAGAGAAGAATATCATCATCTCCCCATCCTCAGTTCCTAGAGGAAGGTGTTGTCCAGCGAAAAAGGACGAAGCCTTTCGATGCAAACGAAGGTAGAAAATATTGTCAAAATACCCTCGCATTTTTTCTTCTATGACTTGAAACTGACAGGCATTAACCCGAAGACGTTGTTGACTGATATGAGCCCAGAGAATCAAATCTAATTTCTGCCCCGAAGACAAACTCGCACCGCAGATTTCTTCTAGTGTAGTAATTTCCTGTTTTCTCTCTGGTTTCTGCATGTGACCTTCCCACTCCTGACTGGACCAGATCTTGCGGAAAAGGCAGAAATAGAAATAGCGAATCTGATGCTCTGGACCCCGCCAACGTCCATTTTGGATGGATAAATCAAATTCTGACAAAATCTGATTTAAACTAGCTAAGTGGCGACCAAGCGTAGCCTCACTAATCATCAATTCTTGAGCCAGCTGATGGGCTAAAAACTGTTGGTGGTAGAGAAGATAAACCAAAATCTGGTATTTAACAGCATTCTCCAAAAATAAGCTCCGGATATCTCTCCCCTTGGTAACTGCACCAATTGACAGACGCAGATTTTCATCTTCTAAGTGAATAGTCAGCTCTAAGCCACTATCCATAGCCCTATCATTGAGCAGGGTGACATATTTGGTTAGGGTTGCTTTTGAAAATCCTGTCTCCTCTATTACAGCCTTGACGGTCGTCTGAGACTCTTGTAATAGAAAGGAAAGGATTGAAAATTGGCCAGATTCAGCCTTTTCCATCAAATCTCCTAAATACATTTGTTACCCCTTTCATTTTCTACCTTAAGCATAGCATAAATCTTACAAATGCTGAAATAATCTGTTTCTCTTTTTATTTTCATGCTGATTTCCTGGTCCATTATCCTGAAAATCAGCAAACACACGGCTCCCCCTTTGGGCATTTTTATGCTAAAATAGTAGCTATGGATAAAATTATTAAAACAATATCAGAAAGCGGATCCTTTCGTGCTTTTGTCCTTGATAGCACAGAAACCGTCCACACTGCTCAGGAAAAACACCAAACCCAAGCTAGCTCAACTGTAGCGCTTGGTCGAACTCTTATCGCTAGCCAGATTCTCGCAGCCAATGAAAAAGGAAATACCAAACTAACCGTTAAGGTACTGGGATCTAGCTCTCTAGGTGCTATTATCACCGTCGCTGATACCAAGGGGAACGTCAAAGGCTACGTTCAAAATCCTGGTGTTGACATCAAAAAGACTGCAACTGGTGAAGTCCTAGTTGGACCTTTTGTTGGAAATGGTCAATTCCTCGTTATCACAGACTACGGTACTGGAAATCCTTACAACTCTATGACTCCCCTCATCTCTGGGGAAATCGGTGAAGACCTTGCCTTTTACCTGACTGAAAGCCAACAAACACCTTCAGCAGTCGGCCTCAATGTCCTTTTGGACGAGGAAGACAAGGTTAAGGTTGCAGGTGGTTTCCTAGTTCAAGTCTTGCCAGGAGCCAAGGAAGAAGAGATTGCTCGCTTTGAAAAACGCATCCAAGCAATGCCAGCTATCTCAACGCTTCTGGAAAGTGAAGACCATATTGAAGCCCTCCTCAAGGCTATCTACGGTGACGAGGCCTACAAGCGTCTTTCTGAAGAAGAAATCCGTTTCCAATGTGACTGTAGCCATGAACGCTTTATGAACGCTCTTGCCAGCCTTCCAAGCTCAGACCTACAGGAAATGAAAGAGGAAGACCACGGGGCAGAAATCACTTGTCAATTCTGCCAAACTACTTACAACTTTGATGAAAACGACCTGGAGGAACTCATTCGTGACAAATCTTAATACACCCTTTATGATTGGCAATGTTGAGATTCCCAATCGTACCGTTTTAGCGCCTATGGCTGGTGTCACCAACTCAGCCTTTCGGACCATCGCAAAAGAGCTCGGTGCAGGACTCGTTGTCATGGAAATGGTCTCAGACAAGGGAATCCAATACAACAACGAAAAAACCCTGCACATGCTTCATATTGATGAAGGAGAAAACCCAGTTTCTATCCAACTTTTTGGAAGCGATGAGGACAGCCTAGCACGCGCAGCAGAATTCATCCAAGAAAACACTAAGACCGATATCGTCGATATCAACATGGGCTGCCCAGTTAATAAAATCGTGAAGAACGAAGCTGGCGCTATGTGGCTCAAGGATCCAGATAAGATTTACTCTATCATCAACAAGGTTCAATCGGTCCTTGATATCCCCCTCACCGTCAAAATGCGTACCGGCTGGGCTGATCCATCTCTTGCAGTAGAAAATGCCCTCGCTGCTGAAGCAGCAGGTGTTTCTGCCCTCGCCATGCATGGTCGTACCCGTGAACAAATGTATACAGGTCACGCAGACCTTGAGACCCTTCACAAGGTCGCCCAAGCTCTGACCAAGATTCCCTTCATCGCAAACGGTGATATCCGTACGGTCCAAGAAGCCAAGCAACGCATCGAAGAAGTCGGTGCTGATGCAGTCATGATTGGCCGCGCTGCCATGGGAAATCCTTACCTCTTCAACCAAATCAACCACTACTTTGAAACAGGAGAAATCCTACCTGATTTGACCTTTGAGGACAAGATGAAAATCGCCTACGAACATTTGAAACGCTTGATTAACCTCAAAGGAGAAAACGTAGCAGTTCGTGAATTCCGTGGCCTCGCTCCTCACTACCTCCGTGGAACATCTGGCGCTGCCAAACTCCGTGGAGCCATTTCACAAGCTAGCACCCTAGCAGAGATTGAGGCTCTCTTGCAGTTGGATAAGGCTTAAAATGGTTCATATTGCTCTACTGATTATCGATATGCAAAAAGCATTTGATAGCCCTATCTGGGGAGAACGGAACAACCCTCAAGCTGAACAACAAGCACTGAGGGTACTGGCATACTTTCGTAAACACGCTCTTCCAGTCTTACATGTTCAACACATATCTGACAATCCTCAGTCACAATTTCACAACAAACAAAATCAGGTGTTTAAAAGTGGATTTGAACCAGTCACCTCAGAACCTGTCTTTCAAAAAACGGTTAATAGCGCCTTTATTGGAACAAATCTTGAAACATATTTACGAGAAAAACAGATTGGTCATTTAGTCGTTGTTGGCTTGACTCTGCCTCATTGTGTATCTACTACGACACGAATGGCAGCAAATCTTGGTTTTGAAGTCACTTTACTAGCAGATGCTACTGCCAGTTTTACCCTATCGAACAAAAACGGTCAGACCATCTCTCCTGAGACTATCCATGAGATTAATCTCCTTTCTCTACAAGATGAGTTTGCTCAAATTCTTACTACAGAAGAATTTTTAACCCAAGTACAAGTATAAAATAATCCGTCGACTCTTACTGAGCTGACGGATTTTCTTTGACTGTAAAAATTTAAATACTGAGGATTATTATTGATTCAAAGCAACACTGGAAACCTTACCATCCGCTCCTGTTGTAATTTGGATGATTTTTCCTCCACCGATTTTGGCATTATACTTGCCATCATCAAGAGTATAAGAATAACCTCTGATAGAGTAGTTTTCTTTCTTTCCATCAGCAGATTCTACTGTGAATTGACCGCCGGATGAAACTGTAATGGTTTCGCCATTAGCTCCCTTCCAGTTGCCCGCTGCAGCTGAGAAATCACCGTCTACCATGGTTAAAACACCCTTGTAGCGTTTATTTTGCTCTGCTTGCTTGTCTTGAAGTTTGCGGTCAGTTGTTGGGTCATAGTTTGATTGATTAGACTGGGCTTGAGGAGCTTGTTGAGTTGAAGGAGTCTGAGCAGGAGTTTGTTGACCAGCCACTTCTTGACCTTGTCTTTGCTCTGGTGCAGGTGCCGCTTGTGATGGTGTCGCAGTTGCTGCAGACTGGTCAGTAGATGCCTTGGCCTTTTCAGATGAAGCTGAACTTGAGGACTTCTGAGTCTTGCTTTCTTTGCTAGAAGAAGCTGCTTTAGAACTTGATGATTGACTTGTTTTTGCAGAGCTGCTGGTTTGAGTGGTTTCCTTTTTATTTCCACAAGCTCCCAGTAGCAAGGTAGAAGCCAATACAGTTGCTGCCATCAATTTGATATAGGTTTTCTTTTTCATTTTTCTACTCCTTTGTAATATTTTAGAAATATAAAGAAATCTTTTTGTAATATAATTGTAACATTGGGATTTGAATATGTCAACAATTTATCTAAACTATTTTAAAAATCTCACATCATTTAGATACATTTACTCCTCCTACTCTTCTATTCGTAGTCTAATATCAAAAACAGAAAAAAATTCCTATTTTGAGTAATATTTTTAAATCACTCTTGTGTAATCGCTTGCAACTTTAAGTACAAAGGAATATAATAACATTGAAATAGGATATAGGAGGTATAGGTTTATGTCAAATAAGTATTACAAGTATCTTCCTTGGGTGATTTTAGATGCTTTCGCTTCTTACGGGGGAGCTACTCATTACGCTCAAACAACATTTGATTTGTTCTTCTTAACTATCGTTTTTATGATTGCCTACGTAGCTTTATTGTATTTACACGAAACCTATTTAAAATATAAATACAAAGATTTATTCATTCGCATCATGAGCAATTCTAAGAAAAAGAGCCATCCCTAAAAACAGTCGCAACAGCAAAGCAAACTAATAAAGGCAAATAAAGAGGTCGGGAACTTTGTCCCGACCTCGTTTTTTATTTCAATCGATAGGTTTTTCTTGGTTTCTTTTTAGGTACTCGTTTGAGTCCAACTTCTTCTACATATTCTCCATATTTTACAAGAAAGTTATTGCTGACGATTGGACGACCGGGGTTGATAAGATTGACCAGTTCAGTTCCTTCGTAGACAGTGAACTCCTCCTCCAGCAGATAAAGGAAGGTCGGATTCCAGTCGAGACGACCTTGGATCCGTTTGATAGACTCTTGGATAATGGCATAATGGTCAAAAGCGAAGGCTTGCTCCTCCAACTCCACTCCCTCTAGGTAGCATTTGCCTGTCTGAAAATCGACATCTACGAAAACAACATCCTTGGCATCGTCTCCTGCTTGAACAAGTTCTAATGCACGACTAGGCAAATAAACCAAGTGGGCAATGGTCACTGTCCAGCCCCGTGGGTCACGGCCGGGGGTCGATACGGTCATCAATTGCTCGATTTTTTCCAAAGGAAGATCGAGATTGACTTCTTCTCTCACCTCACGCTGACAGGCATGCGCAGCATCTTCGCCCTTGTCCATAAATCCTCCAACTAAGGCCAAACAGTTTTGATAAGGGTGAGCCTTGCGGCGAATTAATAAGAGCTTGATTTCTCCTTCAACAAAGCAGTAGGCTACCATATCCACCGTCACACTTGGTTTTTCGTATTGAGGGAGTTCCTGCTTGTAGTACCAATCTAAAAACTCTTCCTGACTGGCATGGATTTCAAAATATTCTCTCTCTGTCATTCCTGCTGGAATCATCGTGTCCACCATTTTATGCCTCCTTACGAACTGCCTTGGTCCATTGGTACCAACCTACTAGACTATTGAGTGTGTAAACCCAGTACATCCCTTGGATGTGGATGTTTTCACCCCACCAGAGATAAATACTAAAGAGATTGGTTGCAATCCAGAAAATCCATTGCTCACGATAGAGACGTGTCATCAAGAGCTGGCCGACACCATTGGTCGCATCGGTAACACTATCACGGAAAGGGCGAGCACTATGGATACTTTGGTAAGCCAAGCCCATACCAATCCAGATGATAGCAGTCAAGGCTAAGTACTTGAGCCAGTCAAAAACAGATAATTTCTTAGCTTCAAAATGAGATTCTTCTGCTTTTCCTTGGTCATTGATACGGTTGGACAGCCAAGCATAGAGACCAATCGGCTGCATGACAAAGAAGTAAACAGTTGTCAAGACTTCGCCATAAAAAGTCGCATTCATAGCCAAAATCAAATAGATAGCTGAGTTAATAGCCCCAAAGAGATAATTACTTGCACGCCCTTCTGCTACCAAGATAACACAGACAATCCCAGTCCAAGACGCAAACAAGCTCATCCAGTCATGACTTTCTGTATTTTGCGTGAATTCCAAGAACAAGGGAACACTTGACAGGACGATGAGATACAACCACTGGAAGAGGCTACGGCCGACAAAGAGATCTTTCCAGAGCAGGTTCATGATTCCTGCAAAACCGATCTTGCGGGCTTCCGCATGGACATTTTTAAAGTTTTCGATAAATTGTGTGATTTTTTCAGTTAGTTTTTTCATAATTTTCTCCTAATCTGCTTGGTAAATGGCATCAATAGCCACTTTGGCTGCTTCATAATTGCCTAGGTAATCTTCAGCTAGATAAACTAGTGGAATGGTGGTTAAATATCGCTCTCTCATCTGATCCAAATGTTGGGAAAAACTATGACGAATATGGTCTTCTGCCATAGTCATATCTCTAAATCCGTCATTGACATAGGAACCGACAGGTTGCACAAAGAGAATCAAGTCCCATTTTTCCTTAGCCAAGATCGAGACAAAGAGATTGTCAAAGGTTTCTCCTGATAAGTCCCCTTGGTCCTCAGTCTCCATGTAATAATCATAGTAGCCCTTGGTTACTAAGGAGTTGGTGTCTGCTATCACCAGTCCCCTATTGGCATTGCTATCGATTAACTTTGAGGTCTGGTCATACTGCCCCAACAGGAGATAATAGTAATCCTTTGGAGTCAACTCGTCGTCGCGGACATTGTTTTTGATCTGGTATTCACGCGCGTATTCCAGACTGACGGGTGCATCGTAATACCTTGCCAAATCCTTGGCCAGAGTGGTCTTCCCATTGCTAGCACTTCCCATAATCAACACTTTCTTTGTAAACTGACGTCGGAAGGGTTGAGCGATATATTTCCAATATTTGCTTGGATTTTCTCGAATCATAGTCGCTGAGATACCAAATTTTCTTTCTTGCAAAACAGTCTCAAAGCCACGATTTGATAATTCTTGCTGGTAGTCTGCTTCTCCCACAAAGAAAATTAGTTCTTGCTGGGTTTCATCATAGGAAATCTCCAATAACATCTGGTCCAACCACTCCTGCCAGCCCATAGGGTAACGGGTAAGATTGGTTTCATCTAATTTGCAGACAGAGGTCAACTCGTCATCACCAAAGGCCTCTCGGATATAGCGAAATCTTTTTTGAAGCGTTAAGCCTACCTGCTCCCCTCTGTCTCCCTTATAGCCTGAAACTACAACCCAGACCTGGTCACACTGCCGCTTCGCTCGCTGAATTAGATCGATATGTCCTTGATGAAGCGGAGCAAAGGTTCCAAATACCACTGCTGTTTTCTTTTTCATAAACGCATTGCCTTTTTATGGTTTTTGATATTTTCATTATCTATGTTTTTATTATAAACTATATTTTTGTTTTGTCAATAGGTTTTTATGATTTTTTATAAAAAGATTGTGGAAAAAAGAATCAAGATTGCTCCTGATTCTCCATTTTTAGGCAATATCAAATTTTAACTGGCCTGCTTTAACACCAATCTTAAGTGTGCTGCCTGCCACCAAATCTCCCTTAAGAAGAAGTTCTGCCAACTTGTCCTCCACTTCTGTTTGCAGGGTTCTGCGAAGTGGACGAGCTCCCATCTCTGGGTCATATCCTTGATTTGCCAACAATTTCAGTGCGGAAGCTTGTAATTTCAAGTCAATGCCTTTTTCAGCCAAACTTGCCACTAAAGGTTTGACCATAATCTTCACTACTTCCTGCATATGGTCGCTAGAAAGGCTATGGAAGACCACCTTTTCATCAATACGGTTGATGAACTCCGGTCTATAAGCTTTTTTCAGCTCTTCAAACATGCGTTTTTCCATATTTTCCTGATCAAAACGAATATCCTTAGCCCCAAATCCGACAGTCTTGTCATCACGAAGGGCTGTCGCACCAAGGTTTGACGTCATGATGATGATGGTATTTGAAAAGTCAACCTTGCGTCCCTTGCTATCGGTCAAGACACCGTCATCCAAGACCTGCAAGAGAACATTAAAGATGTCTGGATGGGCCTTCTCTACCTCGTCAAAGAGGAGAACAGAGTATGGTTTGTTGCGAACCTTCTCGGTCAACTCCCCACCTTCTTCATACCCCACATAGCCTGGAGGAGCTCCATTGAGACGACTGGCTGCAAATTTCTCCATATACTCACTCATATCAAAGCGGATAAGGGCTGATTCATCGTCAAAAAGAACTTCTGCCAAAGCCTTGGCCAATTCGGTCTTACCGACACCTGTAGGTCCTAGGAACATAAAGGAACCAATCGGACGCTTGTGACTACGAATCCCTGACTGATTGCGGCGAATGGCACGGCTAATGCTTGAAACTGCTTGATTTTGACCGATGACACGTTTATGCAGTTCAGCTTCCAGGTTCAGGTATTTCTTAGCGTCAGTCTGAGTCAATTTTTGTACTGGGATACCTGACAAGCGACTCAAGGTAGTCAAAATATCAGACTCTGTCACCAAGTCTTTATAGACAGGCACTTCCTCTTCTTTTGCGATTAGCTGGGCTGCCTGTTTCCACTTACCATCCATCAAGGCCTTGTCAGCTAGACTTAAGTCAGAATCGTCTGCTTTTACATGCTTAGCCTTATTTTGCACTGTTGCTGCTGCCTCATCCAAGAGGTCGATAGCAGAGTCTGGCAAGTGACGACTAGTCAAGTAACGATGTGCCATCTTGACGGCTGTTTCAACCGCTTCATCTGTGATTTGCACACGATGATGTTTCTCATAAGTCGCCTTCAAACCTTGCAAAATGGTCATGCTGTCTGCAACACTTGGCTCTTCAATCGTCACTTTGGCGAAACGACGAGAAAGAGCTGCGTCTTTTTCAATGTGTTTTTGGTATTCTTCCTGAGTTGTCGCACCAACCGTTCTCAAAGTTCCACGCGCCAAGGCTGGCTTCAAGATATTGGCCGCATCCAGAGTTGAGTCAATTCCACTCCCGGAACCCATGATAGTGTGGAGTTCATCGATAAAGAGGATGACTTGCCCATCTTCTTCAATATCCTTAATGATATTATTCATGCGCTCTTCAAAGTCACCACGGAAACGTGTCCCTGCAACAACATTCATCAAATCAAGCTCTAACACGCGCATCTTAGCCATTTCCGCAGGTACATCACCACTAGCAATACGCTGAGCGAGCCCAAGCGCCAAGGCTGTTTTCCCGACACCAGCATCCCCAACCAAGACAGGATTATTCTTGGTTTTACGGCTCAAGATTTGAATCATACGCGAGATTTCCTTATCCCGACCGATGACTGGTTCTAACTTGCCAGAACGCGCTTGCTCTGTCAAATCATGCGTATAGTCCTCGAGACCACCACTCGGAGTCTGGGGCATGCCCATCATATTAGCCATAGAATTTTGCTTATCAGCTACTGTACGATGGCGTTGGCGTAAAGCCTTGAGGTCTTCACGGGTCCAGCCTGCCCGTTCTTCTAAATTTCGACGTAGGGCAGCAATCTTGACCTGATCTTTCTTGTCTTCATAAGAAAAACCAGCCCTCTCCAAGATACGAGTCGCCAAGGCATTTCCATCATGCAAAATGGCATAAAGGACGTGCTCTGTCCCTAGCACCTTAGCATGGACCACTGATGCTACATACTCTGCTTCATCAAAGAGAACCTGCAAACGATGGGAGAACGGCAATTCCGTAAAGGTTTCATCCTGGCTATAGTCCGTTTCAGTCAGTTCCAAAGCGACTTCTTCTAAACGGTCCATCTCATATGGATAATCATTTAAAGTTGCCCCTGCCACACTATAACTGTGATTGGACATGGCAATCAACAAGTGCCAAGACTCTAGATAACGAGCTCCAAAATGGCCAGCCACCATGTAGGCACTTTCGATACATTCATTCAATGCTTTTGAATAGTTCATCTTACTTCCCTTTTCTATCTACCTCTTGTATGACCTGTCGTAGCATGTTTGCACGAACAACTGGAGCTTCTTCTCCTAGAACGCGATCCAAAGCTACTGATACTAGCAAAGTCATCTCCTGCTTGGTCATCAATTCCTGCTCAAGCAAAAGCTGGAGAATATCCTCATAAATTTCTTGACTGACCCGCTCACCAATCGAGTAAAGCAGCTCCCTGAGCATTTCATGATGACTAGAAAACTCAATCCGTCCTATACGAATATAGCCTCCGCCACCACGCTTACTTTCAACCAAGTAGCCTCTACTTTCAGTAAAGCGTGTCTTGATCACATAGTTAATCTGACTAGGGACAACCTGAAAGGTATCTGCCAACTGACTACGTTGCAACTCCACGATACCAGATTGATCTAAAATCGCCTTGATGTAGGCCTCAATATGATCCGATGTATTTTTAAATCTCATTACAAACCCACCTCTCTCTTTGAACCTTGACTATCTTTGACTATTATACCGAAATTTTCTTATTTTTAAAAGAAAAAGGGCGCTGGTAAAGGATAATCTTCACCAACTCCCTATTTTTCTACTTATCTAAGCCTAATTCTGCTAAAATTTGACGTTTGTAGGCAATCTTTTGGACTTCCTTGTCCTCGTCTCCAGACCAATCTAGTTTAATTTCTGAAACAATCTGCCCAGGGCGATTTTTCAAGATATAGATGCGGTCGCTGAGACTAAGGGCCTCCTCGATACTATGAGTAATAATCAATGTTGTCAGTTGCAACTGCTTGTGAATCTCAAGGTACCAAGCGTGTAGTTCCATCTTGGTCATCTCATCCAAGGCGCTAAAGGCTTCATCTAAGAGAAAGAGCTTGTGCCCAAAAAGATAGGTACGAAGCAAGGCCACACGCTGGCGCATCCCACCACTGAGTTCATGAGGGTATTTATCTCTTACAGCTGTCAACTGGAAGGTCGCAAGAATGTCATCTGCGCGAGCAATAGCTTCTGCCTTATCCACTTTTTGAATCAAGAGGGGCAAAATGATATTACCAAGTACCGTCTTGTGCTCTAAGAGCAGATCCTTTTGCAACATATAACTCACGCGCCCCTTAGGATTTTCTTCACCATCAAGGACAATTCTCCCTGACTGAACTTCTAAAATCCCCGCAATTAAGTTAAAGAGGGTGGTCTTCCCTACACCACTTGGGCCCAGAATGGAAACCACTTCACCTGAAGTCACCTGCAGGTGAATGTCCTCTAAAATCCTATCTTGACCATAGGCATAACTGACGTGTTCTAGTCTAATTTCTGTCATTATTTCACAAATTCGTTGGTGAAGCCTTTGTCTGTCAAATCTTCTTTGAGGATACCATTTTCTCTATCCCATTTGTAGAAGGCATTCCAGCGAGCTGCATCAAATTGACCCCATTTTTCCTTGTCGCTTGCGTATTCTTTTGACAAGTATTTTTGAGATTCGATGACAAAGTCACGTTTTTCCTGAAGTTCAGGTGCATTCTTGATGAGGATATCTGCCGCTTCCTCTGGATGCTCCATAGCATATTGGTAACCTTTTTTGATAGCTTGGATAACTTTGCGCGCTTCTTCTTTGTTGTCTTTAAGGTAGTCGTTGTTTGCGATGATAACTGGTGAGTAGTAGTCAAACTCCTTGACATAGTCTTTCAAGTACAAGAAGTTAGCATCTACACCTTGAGATTTTGCAAGGATACCATCCCATCCGTAGTAGATCCATGCAGTATCAAATACTCCATTAGCAATTGGTGTGATAGAGTTTGAGTCGTTATTTGGTACTTTTTCAACCTTCTCAAAGTCCCCACCTTGTGATTCTACCAAGGTTTTCAACATAGCAAGCTCAGTTGGGTCATTCCATGTACCATATTTCTTACCAACCAGGTCTTTTGGACTAGCTACATTGTCAGATTTACGAGAAATGATTCCTGATGTATTGTGTTCTACGATAGCTGCAACGGCAGTAATTCCTGCTCCTTTTTCCAATTTTTTAGCCATATAGTCTTGGAAATACACTGCAAATGGTGCCTTGCCATTGATAACCAAATCAGAAGAACTTTCTTCTGGTGGCAATTTCAAATCAACATCCACTCCAGCTTCTTTGAAATAACCTTTTTCCTTAGCAACATAAAGCCCTGTGTGGTTGGTATTTGGTGTCCAGTCTAGGATAAAGTCAATCTTCTTAAGTTCTGCTTCCTTATTATCCTTAGAAGCAGTTCCTTGACCACAGGCCACAAGTACAACAGCTACAAGAGCTGTCACAAGCGTTAAAAACACTTTCCATGTTTTTTTCATTTTGATTTCCTCTTTTCTTTTTTGAAACATTCTAATTTTACGAACGTTTCCATTTAATAACATATTTTTCACTAATATCGACAAATTTCATACCCAAAAGGCTGATAATCGATACCAGAATAATAATAGCAAACATGGTATCATACTGAAACAGTTTCTTGGACTGAATCATATAAACACCAAGACCCTCAAAGCCTCCTAGCCACTCGGATACCACTGTTGTGATAAAAGCGTAGGAGACACTGACCCTCAGACCTGCATAAAAGTAAGGCAAGCTGACTGGGATTTTAAAATGCCACAGGATTTGCCAAGGCTTGGCCCGCATCAGACTAAACAAGGTCAGCATATCCTTGTCACAATGCCTAAAACCGTCCAAAATGCTGACGATGATAGGGAAGGTTGTCGTCAAGATAATCAAAACAATCTTGGGCAAAATCCCATAGCCGAGCCACAAGACCAGAATAGGAGCTAGGGCAATGGTCGGGATAGTCTGAACAACCACCATCATTGGGTAAATCAGGTCATTAAGCCAAGTCAAACTGTCCATAAGTACAGCCATGAGACAGGCAATCAAGACTCCCAAAACCAACCCCAGTAAAGCTACTCTCAAGGTGGCCCAGCTATGGTGCCAGAGAAATTCTCTATCACGAACAAAGGCCTGGAGAATTTCAAGAGGTGTCGGCAGGATAAACTTGGGGAGAAGTTTAAGAAAACCTGCTAACTGCCAAATTGACAAGACTCCGAGAAAACCCAATAGACTAATGTGTCGTCTCAGTATACTTTTCAAGTTTCTCATCAATACTTAAAATCTCTCCTACATTTATTTTGACATTGGCAAAGACATTATCTGCCTCCTGCCCTGCCACTTCCAGCGCTTCTTTGAGAATGCGCATGAGCTCATCAAACTCCCCTTCCAAGACCGTTTCAAATGGTGTCACCACCATAGTCACCTCTTGAGCTTGCAGATAAGCAATGACTTGATCGATAACAGCAATCCGATCAATCCCCTGTGATAGGGGTAAAATTTGCAAGGCGATGCTTGCTTTCATAAGAACCTCCTCTTCTCGTTTTCCTTTGACAAAAAGAAAAACCTTTACCATATATGGAAAAAGGTCAAGAATAGACTAAGTATCGTTCCCTACGCCGGCATTACCCAGATCAGGTGCGGTCGAAGCTTAACGCTTCCTCTCAGACTGTACACAGACTCCCATATATTATATGGACATATGATAGCGCAAAATAAAAAAAATGTCAAGGAAACTGCTTACAGAAAAGAGCAGGAAATTTTTCCTGCCCCAATTTTCTATACTCGTTCTCCATCACTGTTTACTCTGTAGCCATCCACCGTCGTATTAACAGCTAAGGCACCTGAAGAGTAAGAATAATACCACTTACCAGAAACTTGATACCATCCTGTTTTCATTGCCCCTGAACTATCTAGATAATACCACGAGCCATTCTCCTTTAACCATCCTGTCTGCATTTCACCAGATGATTTCAAATAATACCAGCTAGAACCATCTTTCAGCCATCCCGTTGATTTAGAACCATTTGATTTGAAGTGATACCAACTACCATTTATTTTCTTCCAACCAACAGTTGAACTACTATTGGATCCATAGCTAGAGCTATTTCCTGATTGATTCTGATAATTCTGTGAAGAAGTCACCCCCTCTAGCTGAATATAGCGACGACTTCCGTTATAAGATGTATAACTCAACCACTTGTATCCATCTTTTTCGAGAATTTGATCATAATGAACATTCTCCCCAGGATAATAGTAATCAATCGCAGTTGCGCTAGCTAGAGGCTGATTTTTGATAGCAGCCTTAGCCTTAAAATAATGTGTTCCCCCTGTTGAAGTTGAGGATTGACTATTTCCAACACTGCCACCAGCCAAATCTTTAAAATGAATAAAACCAGTCATAGTATTGGCTTTAACGACGCGCTTATTGTAAGATTCCCTTATTCCATAGTTGTATTCTTCAATCTCAATCTCATCTCCCACTACATTTGACACCCAAGCAACATGACCATAAGTTCCTGCAGTAGACCAAGCAATGGAGCCAATAGCTGGTGTATTGTCTACACGATATCCTTCACGACGAGCACGATAGCCCCATTCATTCGCATTTCCATAAGCTGCCGGAATCTCAAAACCATTGACATTACTCAAACGAAAAGCTGCAAAAGAAGTACACTGACGAGAATACATCCGCCACTTATCAATCTCCTGACTCCCATTTTTATAATAAGTAGGATAATCATCCCCACGCGCAATCGATCCATTTCCTCCGGAATAGGCATATACACTATCACCCGCTGCTAGCATCAATCCTACTACTAAAAAAGGAACAACCTTTTTAACTGATTTTCTAAAAGAAAATCCTGTCTCTGTTACTTTGAATGGTAAAACTTTCATTCTTCCTCCTTAAAAAATAATATAAATCGAAGATTACCTTCACTTAAACTATTCGGAGAAAAAAAGAAAAAGTGAGAAAATTTCTCACTTTAGTCAAGATAATGAATCAAATTCTTTTCTGTAAGGATATCTGAGTAAGTAAAGGATTCAACGTAAACATTAGCTTGTTTATCTCCTTCAACGTTTCCAAATTCAACGATAAATAGGGATGGATAAACCTCAATTAGCTTGCCCAATCTATTTTTTTGGCGCTTACGACCATTCTCCAAAGTCATTTCTACGACTTGTCCCTCATGTGCCTTGATCTCTTCTTTGATTTTTTTCATCTTGGCTACATCTGTAAATGCATCTGACATCTTATGCCTCCCTCTTTGAGATACTTGAAAATTTATTATATTCTTTTTGGAAAATCAATTCCACTGTTCCACGAGCTCCACTGCGGTTTTTCTCAATAATAACTTCTACCTTATTATTTGGTATGCCTTCCTCTTCTTCACCACCACGCTCATAGTAGTCGTCGCGATAAAGAAAGGCTACGATATCAGCGTCCTGCTCAATAGACCCAGATTCACGAATATCAGACAAGACCGGTCTCTTATCCTGACGTTGTTCTACACCACGAGAAAGCTGACTTAGAGCGATTACTGGAACTTTCAGTTCCTTGGCTAGGATTTTCAACTGACGTGAAATTTCTGAAACCTCTTGTTGACGATTTTCTCGACCAGTTCCCGTGATAAGCTGCAAATAGTCTATCAAAATCAAACCAAGATTTCCAGTTTCTTGAGCTAATTTACGTGAACGAGAACGAATCTCTGTAATCCGAATTCCTGGCGTATCATCAATGTAGATACTTGCATTAGCCAAATTGCCTTGAGCAATGGTATACTTTTGCCATTCCTCATCGGTCAATTGACCTGTACGGATAGAATGCGATTCCACCAAACCTTCTGCCGCAAGCATACGATCCACTAGACTTTCCGCACCCATTTCGAGTGAAAAAATAGCAACCGTTTTGTCTAACTTAGTCCCAATATTCTGAGCAATATTCAAGGCAAAGGCCGTCTTACCAACCGCCGGACGGGCTGCTAGGATAATCAACTCCTCCTCATGAAGTCCAGTCGTCATATGATCCAAGTCACGATAACCTGTCGCAATACCTGTAATATCGGTCGTTTGTTGCGAGCGAGCCTCCAGATTTCCAAAGTTGACATTCAATACATCTCGAATGTTTTTAAATCCACTTCGATTTGCATTTTCACTGACATCAATCAGGCCTTTTTCTGCCTGAGCAATGATTTCATCAGCTGGTTGCGAAGCCTCGTAAGCTTGATTGACAGACTCTGTCAACTTGGAAATTAATCGCCGTAACATAGCCTTTTCTGCAACAATTTTAGCATAATACTCCGCATTAGCAGAAGTTGGCACAGAATTGACAATCTCAACCAAGTAAGACAGGCCACCAATATTCTGTAAATCCCCTTGATTATCAAGAATGGTACGAACCGTTGTTGCATCTATAGCATCGCCACGATCGGATAAATCGACCATAGCTTGGAAAATCAAACGATGGGCATACTTAAAAAAGTCCCGAGACTCAATATATTCTCGCACAAAAACAAGCTTACTCTCGTCAATAAAGATAGCCCCTAAAACGGATTGCTCAGCTAAGATATCTTGAGGTTGTACTCGTAACTCTTCTACTTCTGCCATCAGACTTCCCTTCCTTTTACAATCTTGTCAAGAAAGTGTAAATTTACCCTTCTTTCACACGAAGATTGATTACACTTGTGATATCTTGATAAATTTTCACTGGTACATCGATCAAACCAACTGCTCGAATCGGAGCTTGTACTTGAATATGACGTTTATCAATCTTAATTCCAAATTGCTTTTGCAATTCTTCTGCAATTTTCTTATTGGTAATGGAACCAAAGGTACGACCATCTGGACCAACCTTTTCAACAAATTCTACAATAGTTTCTTCTGCTTCTAGTTGGGCTTTAATTGCTTTTGCTTCTGCAATCATCTCAGCGTGAGCTTTTTCTTCAGATTTTTGTTTACCACGAAGTTCACCTACAGCTTGAGCAGTCGCTTCTTTTGCTAGATTCTTTTTGATAAGAAAGTTTTGTGCATACCCTGTTGGTACTTCCTTAATTTCGCCTTTTTTACCTTTTCCTTTAACATCTGCTAAAAAGATTACTTTCATTCTTCTTTCTCCTTTTCCTTTATTTCATTTAATACAATTTCTATCAGTTTTTCACCTGCTTCTGACAAGGTTGAATCCTTAATTTGAGCTGCAGCTAAATTAAAGTGGCCTCCACCCCCCAGCTCTTCCATAATCCGTTGTACATTCAGTTTACTACGACTGCGAGCTGAGATAGAGATAAATCCTTGTGTATTCTTCGCAAGAACAAAACTCGCTTCAATACCTGACATAGCTAACATGGCATCTGCTGCCTTACTAATAACAACTGTATCATAGCATTTCGAGTCCGTAGCCTCTGCTATCAGCACATCTGAACCTAATTTACGTCCCTGTAAAATCAGTTCATTGACCTCACGATATTCTTCAAAATCCGTCGCAGCCATTTCCTGGATAGCAATACTATCGCTTCCGCGCGTTCTGAGATAGCTAGCAACATCAAATGTCCGACTAGTCACTCGTGAGGTGAAATTTTTAGTATCCAACATCATACCAGCCATTAAGACACTTGCTTGCATACGACTCAAACGATTTTTCTTAGAATTCTGGAACTGAATCAATTCCGTTACCAACTCACTGGCACTACTTGCACCACTTTCGATATAAGTGATAACTGCATTGTCTGGGAAATCCTGATCCCTTCGATGGTGGTCAATGACGATGGTTTGGGTAAATAAATCATAAAAATCTTTTGATAAAGTTAAAGCTGTCTTTGAATGGTCTACAAGAATCAACAAAGAACGATTGGTCACCATCCCCATTGCATCCTTAACAGACAACAACTTCGTAACTCCTTCTTTTTCTAAAAATGAAACAGCCCGTTCAATATCTGGCGACATTTGTTCTTCATCATAAAGAGCATAACTATTTTCAGTCACATTACTAGCAAATAACTGCATACCTACAGCAGAGCCCAAAGCATCCATATCCAGATTTTTGTGACCAACTACAAAAACCTGATCTACACTTCGAATCTTATCTGAAATAGCCGTCATCATAGCACGCGTACGGGTACGAGTACGCTTGATTGAGGCAGCAGACCCACCACCAAAATAAACTGGATTTTTCGTTTCGTCGTTTTCCTTGACAACCACCTGGTCGCCACCACGCACTTCAGCCAAGTTTAAGTTGAGCAAAGCAACTTTCCCTATTTCATCATGATTCCCATCGCCATAAGAAAATCCCATACTTAAGGTCAATGGCAACTGTCTCTGTTTCGACTCTTCTCTGAAAGCATCGATAACAGAAAATTTATCACCCATCAATTCCTCAAGTACTGTATAGTCCGTAAATAGATAAAAACGGTCCATACTCACTCGACGAGAGAACATGGCATGCTTCCCAGCAAATTCTGAAACAAAATTGGCTACAAAACTATTGATATGACTGATATCAGACTCCGATGTTTCATCTTCTAAGTCATCATAGTTGTCAACAGAAACAATCCCAATCACAGGTCGACTCGTTACTAACTCAACAGTCGCTTCGTATTCTCCAGACACATCAAAGAAGTAAAGAACTCCAGACACCTTGTCCATATGAACCGAATAACGGGTCTCCCCCAAGGTGGCATAAGATCCCGGATTTCCTACCGATGCCTTGATAATTGTTTGAATTAACGCCACATCAATTTCGCCCACTTCATTAGTCAAGATCAATTCAGCATAAGGATTGAACCATTCAACCTCACCTGACGATAAGTCTAGTTTAATAACTCCGACAGGCATCTGTTCTAACAAGGTTGTCAAACTATCTTCAGCTTGGTGGTTTACATACTGGATTTGTTCTACTTCATTCTTTGAGTAGTAGTCTCTCTGATGGATGAATAGTAAAATATATGAACCCAAAATAAGTAGCAAAATAAATAGCGTTACCAGTGTATTCGTTACAAAAACAAGTTGCACAGATAGCACTCCGAACGCCACTATTCCTAATATTAAGGGGAAAATAGGACTTATATAAAATTTTTTCATTCCAAACCTCTTGGCACCCATTATACCATAATAACCACCAAAAAGCGACTTTTTAAAAGTGTAATCAGTAATTCTATCAATTATAAGAAAAAGGAGGTTTACAAATCAGTAAACCTACCTTTACACATGCTCTAATTAAGATTCTTTAACCTCTAACAAACCAATTTCGCCATCCTCACGACGATAAATCACATTGGTTGTTTGATCTTCAACATCCACATAGATAAAGAAATCATGTCCCAATAAATCCATCTGTAGAATAGCTTCTTCCAAATCCATTGGTTTTAAATCAATTTGTTTTGAACGAACAACTCTAGACTGGACAACATTTGTATCTTCCACCAAAGCATCTGTAAATAATTGACTAGTTGCTACCTTATTTTTATTTTTACGCTCGATTTTTGTTTTATTTTTACGAATCTGACGTTCAATTTTATCAGTTACAAGGTCAATTGAACCATACATATCTTGAGACACATCTTCTGCACGAAGAGTAATAGAGCCAAGCGGAATCGTTACTTCCACTTTAGCAGTTTTTTCACGATACACCTTCAAGTTAACTCGAGCATCCAGCTCTTGTTCAGCTTGAAAATACTTTTCGATCTTTTCGAGTTTAGAAACTACATAATCACGAATTGCTTCTGTTACTTCTAGGTTTTCACCACGGATACTATATTTAATCATATGAGTACCTTCTTTCTAAACATTTTTGTTTTTCTGATTTTATTATAACGCTTTCATTTTATTTTTGCAAATTTTTTCCTCATCTTACAAGGGAAAATGTTTTTACATCCTCAGCACCAGCTTCTTCCAATAGTTTCTTCACACGATTTATAGTTGTTCCAGTAGTATAGATATCATCTATAAGTAGGATTTTTTTAGGAATAGTGATTCCACTTTTGACAAAGAAAGGAAGTTCTGTCTCCAAGCGTTCTGAGCGACTTTTAGAAGAACTGGCTCTTTCTTCTCTTTTCTCTATTAAATCCAGATACGAAAAACCTGCTGCCTCTACCAAGCCCTCAACCTGATTAAATCCCCTCTCAAGCAATCTTTCAGGACTTAGGGGAATTACAACAAATTGGTACCCTTTGTACTTTTTTAACTCCTCACTTAAAACTAAAGCAAAAACTTTTCTTAAAAGGAAGTCTCCATCAAACTTATACCGACTGAAAAAATCCTTCATAGCTTGATTGTAAATAAAAATCGCTCTATGACTGACCTCAATTCCTTCTTTACACCAAAATTGACAATCTTGACACTTTGTTGACAACCCTGTTTTCATACAGTTTGGACAGTTATCCTCTCCAATCCTCTCAAAAGTAGAGTCACAGTCTGAACAAAGACAAGAATCATCATTTTTCAGAAGTAAGAGACTACTAAAAGTTAAAACAACCTTCATAGTCTGCCCACACAATAAGCACTTCATAGACTCGCCTCCTTATTCATCTGCTGAATTTCCTTAATTGCCTTCTTGATTGAAGTATTTAACCCATCATGGAAGAAAAGCAAATCTCCTGTCGGTCTGTCCATACTCCGACCGACACGTCCTCCAATCTGTATTAAACTAGACTTGGTAAAAAGACGATGATTCGCTTCTACTACAAAAACATCTACACGAGGAAAAGTCACACCACGCTCTAGAATAGTTGTGCTGATGAGTATAGTCAGCACACCATCTCTAAATGCTTGTACCTGCTCTAATCGATCTTCCGTAACAGACGATACAAATCCAATTTTCTCATTTGGAAATTGCTCCTGTAAGATTTCTTTTAACTGCTCCCCTTTCTTAATTTCTGAAGCAAAAATGAGTAACGGATAAGCTGTCTTTCTCTGCTTCTCAATATAGGACTTTAACTTTGGTGACAACCGATTTTTCTCTAAACAGTGATTAAAATCCGATAACCAGACAGGTTTAGGAATAATCAACGGATTTCCATGAAATCGTCTCGGCAAGCTTAGCCTCTTTAACTCTCCTAAACGGACCTTCCTATCTAACTCATCGGTAGAAGTCGCTGTTAAAAAGATTCTCATGCCATTCTCCTTTACACTATTCTTTACAGCATGGTAAAGAATTGGATTGTCAACATAAGGAAAAGCATCTACCTCATCCACTATCAGTAAATCAAAAGCTTGATAAAACTTTAATAATTGATGTGTCGTTGCAACAACTAATGGTGTTCGAAAATACGGCTCTGATTCTCCATGTAGGAGGGCTATCTCGCAAGAAAAATCATCTTGCAGGCGCTTGTATAGCTCCAAACAAACATCTATGCGAGGACTGGCCAAACATACTGCACCTCCTGCATTGATCACCTTAGCCACAACTTGGTAAATCATCTCCGTCTTTCCAGCTCCTGTTACAGCGTGAACCAAGGTTGGCTCCTGCTTATCTACTGCTCGAATCAGCCCCTCTGATACCTTCTCTTGAAAAGGAGTTAATTGACCACGCCATTTAAGAACATCTTGCTTCGGAAAATCCTCCTGTGGGAAATAGTATAAAGATTGATCACTCCTAACTCTCTTCATAATCAAGCATTCCCGACAATAGTAAGCACCGATAGGCAAATACCATTCATCTAAAATAGCACTATTACAACGTTGACAGAAAACTTTCCCCTTCTCCTTTCTCATTGCTGGAAGTTTCTCTGCTAACTGACATTCCTCTTTAGTTAATTCATTCTCAGTAAACAAACGACCGAGATAATTTGGATTTACTTTCATACTTCTTTATTCGTAAAAACCTAGCGCTTTAAATGATTTTTTAGTACAATTAAATCATGGAATTTAGAACAATTAAAGAGGACGGTCAAGTCCAAGAAGAAATCAAAAAATCACGCTTTATCTGTCATGCTAAGCGTGTTTATAGCGAAGAAGAAGCTCGCGACTTCATTACTGCCATTAAAAAGGAACACTACAAAGCTACGCATAACTGCTCAGCCTTTATCATTGGGGAACGTAGTGAAATTAAACGGACAAGTGATGATGGTGAACCCAGTGGTACTGCTGGAGTTCCCATGCTTGGGGTACTAGAGAATCACAATCTTACTAATGTCTGTGTGGTAGTGACACGCTACTTTGGTGGTATTAAACTAGGCGCTGGAGGATTGATTCGTGCTTACGCAAGCAGTGTTGCCTTAGCTGTCAAAGAAATTGGCATCATTGAAACAAAGGAACAAGCTGGCATTGCTATTCAGTTGTCTTACGCTCAGTACCAAGAGTACAGTAACTTCCTTAAAGAACATAATCTCATAGAGCTGGATACAAACTTTACAGATCAAGTCGATACGATGATTTATGTTAATAAAGAGGAAAAAGAAAATATTAAAGCTGCACTTGTAGAGTTTTTTCATGGAAAAGTTACCTTAACTGATCAAGGTTTACGTGAAGTTGAAGTTCCTGTAAACTTATTGTAAACAAAGGAGAAAAATATGGCATTTGGTAAATTCATTCAAGGATTAGCTGATAACTTTAGCGAGCAAAATAAAGAAACT
Source organism: uncultured Streptococcus sp. (assembly GCF_963521255.1). Classification (GTDB taxonomy): domain Bacteria; phylum Bacillota; class Bacilli; order Lactobacillales; family Streptococcaceae; genus Streptococcus. Next base: position 361,096 of record NZ_CAUQTU010000001.1, read on the forward strand.
CTTATCAAATAATATGGACAATATCTACTAGAAAATGAAGAAATTTAAAGTGGATATAAACTGATTCGTGACTCAATTTATTTACAAATATCCGTATTATCTTTACAGATAAACAAGGCGCTAGCAGTCGTAAGATGTCTATTAAATCAATCTTTTTAATGAACATTATTAACATTGAAATGGAAACTGCAGGAGCAGGTATAGATGATAGTGAAATTACTATTACTTATTTAGAAAATGTCTTTCTAAAAGCACATAATGAGCATTTTAGTGCTCATAAATTTGAATTTCCTAAGAAAACGGATATCGTTCCACTTTACACCTATTTACTAGAATTAGCTTATCACAATCGCTTGAAAATTAACAGCTTAAACCTATGATATAAAAAAATCCTATCACTTCGATAGGATTTCTATATTTTACAAATGGTATAGATAGCGTTATACTAGAAATATCTTATACAAAGAGGTGTATTATGGCTATTTATAACAACATTACTGAACTAATCGGACAAACACCGATTGTTAAACTCAACAACATTGTTCCAGAAGGTGCTGCGGACGTCTATGTAAAGCTTGAAGCATTTAATCCTGGTTCATCTGTAAAAGACCGTATTGCCCTTAGCATGATTGAAAAAGCTGAACAAGACGGTATTCTGAAACCTGGTTCTACTATTGTTGAAGCAACAAGTGGAAACACTGGTATTGGACTTTCATGGGTAGGGGCTGCTAAAGGGTATAAAGTTGTTATCGTTATGCCTGAAACTATGAGTGTGGAACGACGTAAGATTATCCAAGCCTATGGTGCTGAACTCGTCCTTACGCCTGGTAGCGAAGGAATGAAAGGTGCTATTGCTAAGGCTCAAGAAATCGCTGCTGAACGTGATGGTTTCCTTCCTCTTCAATTTGACAACCCAGCAAATCCAGAAGTACACGAAAGAACAACAGGAGCTGAGATACTAGCTGCTTTCGGTAAAGATGGATTAGATGCCTTTGTTGCTGGAGTGGGTACCGGTGGAACAATTTCTGGTGTTTCTCATGCACTCAAATCAGCAAATTCAAACATTCAAGTTTATGCAGTGGAAGCTGATGAATCTGCTATTCTATCTGGTGAAAAACCTGGTCCTCACAAAATTCAAGGTATATCAGCTGGATTTATTCCTGATACACTGGATACAAAGGCTTATGATGGTATCGTTCGTGTAACGTCAGACGATGCTCTAGCACTCGGCCGTGAAATTGGTGGAAAAGAAGGTTTCCTTGTAGGGATTTCTTCAGCTGCAGCTATCTACGGAGCCATCGAGATTGCCAAAAAATTAGGTACAGGTAAAAAAGTCCTTGCTCTAGCACCAGATAACGGTGAACGTTATCTCTCCACAGCACTCTATGAATTTGAAGTTTAGTCTCCTAAATACAATTGGCCCTTATTATAGGGCTTTTTATTTATACCTTAAAAATAGGAACATCTCCCTATAGGGATCGACTGCATAATAAAAAGGAAGCAATTTGGCTTCCTTTTTATTATTAGTTATTCAAGGCTGCTGCCATTGTAGCTGCAACTTCAGCTTCGAAGTCATTTGCAGCTTTTTCGATACCTTCACCAACTTCAAAGCGAGCAAACTCAACTACTGAAGCGTTAACTGATTCAAGGTATGCTTCAACTGTCTTGCTGTCATCCATGATGTAAACTTGTGCAAGAAGTGTGTAAGCTTGGTCAACTTTAGTGTTGTCAAGCATGAAGCGATCCATTTTACCTGGGATGATTTTGTCCCAGATTTTTTCTGGTTTACCTTCTGCAGCTAACTCAACTTTGATATCAGCTTCAGCTTGAGCAATTACTTCATCAGTCAATTGAGCTTTTGATCCATACTTCAAGTGTGGAAGAGCTGGTTTGTTAACCATTGCACGGCTTTCGTTGTCTTGGTCGATAACGTGGTTCAATTGTGCCAACTCATCTTTAACGAATTGCTCATCCAATTCTTTATAAGAAAGAACAGTTGGTTTCATCGCTGCAATATGCATTGACAATTGTTTAGCAAGAGCTTCGTCTCCACCTTCAACAACTGAAATAACACCGATACGTCCACCGTTATGTTGGTAAGCTCCAAAGTGTTGTGCATCTGTTTTTTCAATCAATGCAAAGCGACGGAATGAGATTTTTTCTCCGATAGTTGCTGTTGCAGATACGTATGCAGCTTCAAGAGTTTCACCTGAAGGCATTGTCAAAGCAAGTGCTTCTTCATTGTTAGCAGGTTTTCCTTCAGCAATAACTTTAGCTGAAGTATTTACCAATTCAACGAATTGAGCGTTTTTCGCAACGAAGTCAGTTTCAGCGTTTACTTCAATAACTGCTGCAACATTACCGTTAACATAAACACCAGTCAAACCTTCTGCAGCAACACGGTCAGCCTTCTTAGCTGCCTTAGCCATACCTTTTTCACGAAGCAATTCAATCGCTTTTTCGATGTCACCGTCTGTTTCTACAAGCGCTTTTTTAGCGTCCATAACACCGGCACCAGATTTTTCACGCAACTCTTTTACAAGTTTAGCTGTAATTTCTGCCATTTTGATTCTCCTATATTTTTTAAAAATAGGAGAGCCGGGCTAAGCCCCGCCCTCCTAGGTAATTACTATTTATATGAATTAAGCGTTGTCGCCTTCTACAACTTCAACGATTTCTTCGATTGAATCTGCTTGAGCTTCTGAAGCTACAAATTCTGCTTCAACCGCTGCTGCATCTTCACCTTGACGTCCTTCGATGATAGCGTCAGCCAATTTAGCTGTAATCAATTTAACAGCGCGGATAGCGTCATCATTAGCTGGGATTATTACATCGATATCATCTGGATCCGTGTTTGTGTCCACCATCGCTACAACTGGAATTCCCAATTTTTTAGCTTCTTTAACAGCGATTTGCTCTTTATGTGGGTCAACTACGTACATAACATCTGGGATACGAGGCATATCTTCGATACCACCCAAGAATTTTTCAAGACGTGCACGTTGTTTGTTAAGAAGTGCAACTTCTTTCTTAGGAAGAACTTCGAAAGTCCCATCTTCTTCCATACGTTTGATCTCTTTCAAACGAGCGATACGTTTTTGGATTGTTCCCCAGTTTGTAAGAGTTCCACCCAACCAACGGTGGTTGATGAAGTATTGACCTGAACGTACTGCTTCTTCAGCAACTGCATCAGCTGCTTGTTTCTTAGTACCAACGAACAATACAACTGCATCGTTAGCTGCTGCATCACGCATAAAGTCGTATGCTTGGTCAGCGTATTTTACAGTTTGTTGCAAGTCGATAACGTGGATTCCGTTACGCTCAGTGAAGATGTACTTAGCCATCTTAGGGTTCCAGCGACGAGTTTGGTGACCAAAGTGTACACCAGCCTCAAGAAGTTGTTTCATTGAAATTACTGCCATGAGTATTTCTCCTTTTTGTTTTTTTCCTCTTCTTGACTTCAACTCGCAAAACGACCCAAGGGCAACTGTTTCACAATTCATCAAGAATGAGTATTATCGTTCACACGACAAGTTTCATTTTACCATACTTTTTCAATATTTTCAAGCTATTTTAGTAGATTTTTAAAGTAAGTTCACTACATAAATCATCATAAAAGAGACTCGAATAGAGCCTCTTCGTTTCATTCATTAGTTTGGATAGATATATGTTACAAAACCTTCTGAAGTTGTAGTAGGATTGAACCAACCACGTTTATTTCCGATTGTACGGTTTCCACCATAGTTTGATTCAGATACTTGGATACTTGTTGATGATGAAACAGCTGTAACTACGGCTACGTGTCCATATCCACCATCATTCCAACATGCAATCGCACCAACTTGAGGTGTAGAACCTGTACGGAATCCTGCTGCAGCTGCACTTGTAGCCCACTGTGCTCCATTACCCCAGTAGTCTCCAGCCCAAGGTGCCAATGTCTTAGCTCCCCATGTACACTCACCAGTTGGATAACTTGACGCATTTGTGCTATATGTTGGATGATGTTTCACTAGTGCAGGAGTATAGCTTGAAGATGATTCAGAGACTGCTTGAACTTCTGCTGTGAAAGTTGTATTCCCAGAAGCAACAACTGTTTGTTCTTGACTTGCTTGTTTAGCTTTATAAGCAGCTTCTGCTTCTGCAGCTGCTTTAGCTTCTGCTTCCGCTGCAGCTTTTTTCTCAAGTAAACTTGCTTTTTCATCCTCTGCTGTAGCCTTTTCAGCAGCAAGATTCAATTCTGCAGCTTTCAATTCTGCTTGTTTTGTAGTTAATGTTTGAGCATCATCAGCTAATTTTTGTTGATTTGCAATAACTGTATTAATTGCATCATTATTTGCTACTTGTTTTTCAGAAATAGCTTTTTTATCTGCTTTTTGTTGTTCCAACATCTTATTGTTTGCAGATACGATTTCGCTCATTGCAGCAACACGTGAAATAGCTTCTGTAATCGATTTTGAATTTACAATTGTATTTATGTAACTTGTTGCAGCTCCATTTGTTTGAGCACTACGAGCTTGTTTTTGCAACGAATCATTACGAGATACAATATTCTTAGAAAGTTCTGTAATTTCACCCTCAAGTTTTCTAGATTCTGCTTGTAGTCTATCATTCTCAGATTGCAAGTTTGATTGCTCTGTTTGAATAGCAGATACTTGCTCCTGAATTTGATCAACTTGTTTTTGAGCTTCTTGTTGTTGCGCTGTTAAATTACTAATTTTATTATCTTGAGCAGCAATTTTGTCATCAGTAGTTTCTGCATGCGCAGTTGTTAAAACAGCAACTTGAGAAACCATTACTGTACTTAGTAAAAGTGACGCTAAGATTTTTTTCTTCATAGTACGTAGATACTCCTTCTATTTAAGACAATACTAGTATACCAAAAAAAGACATAATAAATATTACGCCTTTATTACATTTGTATTTCTTTCTCATAGATAAAATTTTTCAAAAATAAACTGAAAAACAATCATCCATATAAGATTTAAAATCATTGATGGTACTAAACTATAGACTATGAACAAAGACATACTATCCACAGTTAGACCTACCACTATTGCAAGTATATATACCCCCATCTCAAATAGAAAAGTCATGACAATAATTGCTAACATTCTCGTCCAACGATTCAATAAAATAACACTATTAAATTTATGGAGAAATACCCCCAACAAGACGAACAACAGAGTCGCAATCCCTATCAAGTGGAAAAAGTAAATGTCATAAACCAAACCCACTAGAAAACAATAGGCTAAATAGAGGTACTCTGATACTTCTATCGTCTCAAATAAGAGAAATAAAAACAGAAAATGACTAGCCAAATGTACATGGGGAAAAAATGAGCCCAAAAGCTGGCTAATATGGGCATCAATTAGAACAAAGAAAGGAAGCAATAAAAACACTCCAACCCGCTTCAACTGTCTCATTATGAATTCCCCACCAATTCTATCACATGCACATTATGAGTATCTGCACTCAATTTAACAGTTACTTCTCGTGTCAAATAGTCCGTACTATGCGTTGTAGCAACCACTTCACCAACTGGAATATCAGCAACGTTAAAGTTTCCTAATCCACCAGTGGTCACCTTATCACCCGCACTAATATCACTATTACTATTTAATTGACTAATTTTAAGAACGTCATTTTCCTTGTCATAGCCAACAATAATCCCATAAATTGTTGTAGAACCATGTTGAATTTTAACAGAAATCTTATCAGCATTTTCCGTATTTGTCAGAAGGTTGATCATAGTAGAGTTGTCCTCTACTTTTGAAACACTCCCAATCAAGCCACCATTTGCAATGGCTAACATATTCTCAGAAGCCCCTTTTGATTTACCTACATCCAAGGTCAATTCCTGTTTCCAAGATACTGGAGAACGCATAATAACATCCGCTGCTAAAGTCTTTGTGGCTTGCAACTTGGACTTCATATCAAGCAATTGGCGCAATTGTTCATTTTCTGTCTTTAAACTTTCCGCCTCATTTGATTTCACTTCTAATTGGTAAATCTGTTTCTTCAAACTTTCATTTTCATTATATGTTCGTGTCAAATGAGCCAAATCTGATTCGACAGAATCAAACCACTGAAAAGGTTTTTGTACAACTCTATCAACCAATGAGATTCCATCCCCTAATTTTGTCACAATTGTACTTGAATAAGTCGTCGCTAAGAGAGCTGACACAAGCAGAACGGTGACAAAAATAATAATGACATATTTTGATTTTTTAAAACGGTTCATATCCCTACCTTTATATCAAAAACTGTTACAGTAATTTTTTATCAATTCCTGAAAGCTACTAAGATTTTAAGAAAAATAAGCAACAACCAAGTACGAGAACAACAAGAATAGTCAGCGTATCCTTTCGAGTCCATTCCAATTGTCGGTATTGACTTCTGCCTTTTCCACCCTGATAACCACGCGCTTCCATAGCAATAGCCAAGGAATCCGCACGTTTTAAACTTGTTGCAAAAAGAGGAATCAAAATAGGAATCATCGCCTTTACTTTTTGAACAATACTTCCTTCTCCAAAATCCACTCCACGCGCTTTCTGTGCATTCATAATCCGCGTCGTATCATCCATTAAGGTCGGAACAAAACGTAGACTCATGGACAGCATCAATCCAATTTCATGAACTGGAACTTTCACACGCTTTAAAGGTGCTAATAAAGCTTCGACAGCTGATGCCAAACTTAAGGGCATGGTAGTTAAGGTTAACAAAGTTGAAAAGAAAATAATCAATACGAAGCGACAAAAAATAATCCCAGCTTGTTGCAAAGCATAATCCGTGATTCTCACAAACGAAAACTCAAATAAAACATTCCCATTAGAAATGAAAAATAGTTGAAAAATAGTTGTGAAGGCAATCAAGAAAAACATAGACTTCAAGCCCTGAATAAAAAATGAAAGAGATACTCCTGACAAGGCAATAAATATCCCTGTCGCTATAAAAAGAATTAGATTCGTCAAGGGATTATTAGCCCAAAAAACGATTAAAATCAGTAACATCATAGCAAGCAATTTGCTACGTGGATCCAATCGGTGAACAATCGAATCCCCTGGGATATAACGCCCCAAAATCATACTATCCATTTAGCGACTCCTTGAACTCCTCTATCTTAATCGGTAATCGTTTAAATGACACGCCTCTATCAGCCAATCGTTTACAAAAGGCCGTAATTTTAGGTACACCCAACTGCACTTCTTCCATAAAGACAACATCTTGAAAGACGTCACTCGGTTTACCAGACTTAACTAAACGTCCCTTTTCCATCACATAGACTTGATTTGCATACTCAGCAACATCATCCATCAAATGCGTTACCAAAACAATGGTCATCCCTGACTGGTGGAGTTTTTTGAACAAATTCATCAACTCTTTTCTTCCCAGGGGATCTAGGCCTGCTGTGGGCTCATCTAAGACTAATATGGCTGGTTCCATGGCAAGTATGCCTGCAATGGCGACACGTCTCATTTGTCCACCTGATAGCTCAAACGGACTACGATTAAAAAGTGATTCATCAATTCCAACCAGAGCCAGTTTTTCACGCGCAATCTGCTCCGCATCTTCTTCAGAAACTCCAAAATTTTGCGGTCCAAAAGCAACGTCCTTCAAAACCGTTTCTTCAAAAATCTGATTTTCAGCAAACTGAAATACCAAGCCAACCTGTTTTCTAATTTGACGAATGTCTTTATTTTTAGAAGTCGAAGTGATTAAGGTATCAAAAACTTGTACACTTCCTTGACTTGGCACCAATAAACCATTTAAGAGTTGTAAAATAGTTGATTTACCGCTACCTGTATGCCCAATTAAAGCCGTATAAGAACCATCTTCAATCGTCAAAGAAACATCCGACAAAGCCGTTGAAGCTAGGGGAGTACCTTCTTGATATGTAAAACTCACATTTTCTAGAGCAATTCCCATAACTTATCCTCTAGTTCACTTTCTGTCAAATAATTTTCAGGTAAATCATAGCCATTCTGGCTCAAAGAATGTTTTAATTGATTGGCAAAAGGATTGTCTAATCCAATTTGATCTAAATCATTTCGAGAGAAAAGTTCTCTTGGACTGCTGGTTGATTCAATTTCCCCTTTTTTCATGACCAACACACGATCACTCATGGCAACTTCTTCCAAATCATGTGTAATGGAAATGACCGTCATATCATAGTCTTTACGAATTCCTTTTACTGTCTCAATCAGTTCTCTACGACCCTCAGGATCCAACATACTCGTTGCTTCATCTAGAATTAGAATAGCTGGTCTTAGGGCTACAACACCTGCAATAGCTACACGTTGCTTTTGGCCACCCGATAGACGCGCTGGCTCTCTCTTTTTAAAGTTCAACATGCCAACCAAATCCAGAGCTTCTTCCACTCTCTTTTTCATTTCTTGACGAGAAAGTCCCTGATTTTCCAAACCAAAGGCAACATCATCTTCAACAGTCGCTCCAACAAATTGATTATCTGGATTTTGAAAAACCATACCGATTTGACGACGTATATTCCAAACATTTTCCTCAGTCAAACGTTGACCATCAATTACAATCTCTCCAGATTCTGCTTCCAGTAAACCATCAATTAATCGAACCGTCGTTGATTTACCACTACCATTATGCCCTACAATCGAAAGCCATTCTCCACGTTTCACGTGAAACGTAATATCCTTCACATCATAGTATTCCTGACTTTCCTTATAACGAAAAGAAAGATTTTTTACATCAATTATTGATTTCATTTCGAACCAAATGTCCCTTTAAATACATAAGCACTACCCTTGAAATAATCATAGCCAGAGTAGATAGTGAAAAACAAGGCTACATAAAGTAGAACTTGACCAAGCAAAGTCCAATGTAATAGCAAGAAAATAATGGCAAACATCTGACTAAAAGTTTTAATTTTTCCAGGCATTGCTGCTGCTAAAACTGTTCCACCAGTTTCAACCAATAAAAGCCTTAAACCTGTCACAGCCAACTCACGACAGATGATCACTGCAACAATCCAAGCCGGAGCCATACCCAACTCAATCAACATGATAAAAGCTGACATAACTAGCAACTTATCCGCCATTGGATCCGCAAACTTCCCAAAGTTGCTAACCACACTCCATTTACGAGCTAAATATCCGTCTAAATAGTCGGTAATACTGGCAATAGCGAAGATAATAGCTGCTACCATATGACTCTCTAGCGAATTTCCTATCGTTAAAATAAAGATAAAAATAGGTATAAAAAGAATTCGACCTATTGTTAAGAGATTGGGAATTTGTTCTTTTTTCATTCGTTTTTCCTTAATTTCTAGTAAAGGTTACAGTGATTTGTCCAGTTTGAGCTGTTAATTTCGATAAATCAACAGTCTGATTATCTACTGTTAAAGCAATACCTCTGACAACACCTAAAGTAATGGTCACAGGATTTTTTGTTGAAACGGTTGTTTCCGCACTTTTATTATCCGGTGATAAAGTCACACCACCCTCAAGATCACTTTCTGAAACACTAACCCAACTTCTAGCATCTGAGACTGATAATTGCAATTTTACATTTTCCTTGCTCGTTTTATAAGCAACTTCTACTCGATTTCCCTCACCTGATACACTTATAGTTGGTTCAATATTCGAAGAGCTACTTGATGAACTACTACTTGAAGATGAAGTTACAGAACTAGTTGAGCTTGTTGCTTGGACTACACTATAACTAGGCACCGATGAACGCTCTGGTTGAGTCTGGACATAATTCCAAACATAATAAGTCACAAAAATGACAATCGATAGGGCAAAGAGTACAAAATAAAACAAAGGTAAAAATGATGTCTTATTTTTCTTACTTGAACGTCTCCTGCCTGTCAACTCCTCTTCATCAACATCTACTTCCTCATAAGTAATCATGCTCCCAGAATCATAAGCATCCAAGACAATTCGCTCATCAAGTTCAACTGCCCACGCATACTTTCTCAAAAAAGAACGAGTATAAAATGGACTAGGGAGTTGATCAAAATCATCATCTTCCATTGCCTCCAACATATCCAACTGAATTTCTGTTTTTTTATGTAATTCTTCTAAAGTCAACCCTTGGTTGGTTCTAGCTAAACGTAAAACCTCACCAATTGTTTTTTTCCTCATACTTGTCATTCCTTCTTTCTAGTATCGATTATGATAGATTTCTACGATGGGAATATTGTAAAATCAACTATATCACCATCATCTATTAAATGATGTCCAGCATCAAGGACATCCTCTAAAGTGATTTCCTGTAAAATTTTCGGAAAATCAAAGATTGTCTCACCTTGTCCAAAAGAATCATATTGCGTTGCAATAAATTCAAGAGAGTTCATGCTACTGAAAAATTCTCCAAACATCTCTCTTTTTATAATATCTAAATGATCCTCTGTAATATCTAAATCCTTTGTAAAATTACGAACAGCCTTCCTAAACTGATGAGATAAAGCAACTGGCTCTTTTGTATCCATTGTCAACATAACAAAATGAAAGCGATTTGTTACTTCAACTTCCAGAGATAAGGACGCATCAACTTTACCTGATTCATACAATCTTTGAAAACGATCCGAAGTCCAACCAAACATCATTGCAAACAATAATTTTAATAAAATATGATGTCGATAGCAATCCGCCTCAGCAACTTCTCGATTACCTCTAATTCCAATCGCTAGTTTGGGAGAAGATACTTCCATTCTCATACTGTCTGTTTGCTTTACATCTTGTAAAACAAACTTTTCTCTTTCTACTTCCTGAACATCTAAATCTTCCAGTTCTTTTCTTTCAAAATAGTCCTGGACTGGATCCACATCAAAATTACCAACTAAAAACAGAGACATATTTACAGGTTTGTAAAACCTTGTAAAGTTTTCTTGCAAATTAGTTAGATTGATTTGGGAAATGGACTCCTCACTGCCAACTATATCAGTTGCTAAAGGTGTGCCTGGATACAAATTCGCTAAAGTTGAAAAGAATAAACACGAATCTGGATCATCTTGATACATTTCTCGTTCTTGCTGTATAATATCCTGCTCCCTTAAAATGGAATCTTCAGTAAAGTGTGCTGATGTTACCAATTCATCAAGTAACTCTAAATTTTCTAAAAAATGATCCGTTGTTGAAAAAAGATAACTTGTTTTTGTAAAGCTTGTAAAGGCATTGCTATCTGCACCTAGACTCGTAAAAGCTGACATCAAATCGCTAGAATCTTCTCTCTCAAACAATTTATGTTCAAGAAAATGAGCAATTCCTGCAGGATAGTTTTTTACATATCCGTCAACTTCTGTGACAAGCGTATCTACCGAACCAAACTGTACAGTTACACTCCCGTAAAACTCTTTGAATTCCTTTTTAGGCAAAAGAGCAACTGTAAATCCATTTGACAAACGAGTTCGATAAACCATTTCTTTTACAGCTGGATAGTATTTTTCTTCAAAAACAACCTTTGTCATTCTATTCCTTCCATAAAGTAAATCGCCTGTAGTTTCACATTATTAGCTGCTCTACAAATAGTATCTTTGTCAACTTGCTCGAGCTTTTCAATCCAACTTTTAAAGTCTGCTGAAGATTTCCCAAGTAAAGAATTTTGATAAGCACGTTCAATCAATGAACCTTGATTATCTTGAGAAAGCAACAAAGATCGACGAATCATTTCCTTGGTCTGCTCTAATTCAAGTTCTGTAAAATATCCTTTTTTTAAATCAATCAGTTGATTATTCATCATTTTACGAGCCTGATTCCGATTTTCTCGATCAATGCCAGCATACATCCTCAAGAATCCACTAAACAAATCAAGCTGACTTGAAATAGTATAAGCCAATCCAGCATTTTCACGGACATTTGTAAATAGTTTAGAGTGAGCAAATCCACCAAGTAAACCATTCATTACAATCATGGGTAAATGTTGCTCATTACCATATTCCGCAGAGCAATGATAGCCCAACTCTAAAATAGACTGTCCCACATTTTTTCGAACCATTCCTTCTTGCAGGATATTAGAATAAGATTGACCATACTGAACCTTCACATCACCTTCTCGACTTTTAAAACCAAATGATCCTAATACATTTTGAATTTCAACCTCATTAAAATCACCTAGGAAAAAGAAATCTATTCGATCATTGGCCAAAAATTCTTGGAAACAAGAATAAGAACTTTGTGGAGTTTCAGCTAAAATACGATTTCGTAAATCACTATATTCCAATTTGAGACGTTCATCATAAAAAAATAATTTATCTAATTCTTTATGTGCGAAATAAAAAGAATCATCCATGTCAGCTGCTAAACTTGCTAGCAATTGTTTTTTCTCAATTTCAAATAAGGCCGAATCAAACCCATTATCAACTACTACGGGTGAAAAAAGAGTTTCTTTTACAAGTTCCAAAACCTGAGAAGTTAGCACATTTTTCCTACTTAAAAACTCATCACGAACATAGGTAAATGTCAATTCTACAATATGACTTTGTCCTCTTCTGAAACAATTGGTTGACATATCTGTACCGTATAGACTGGCCAAATGTCTTCTCAAATCTTGAGAAGTGGGATACATCTGGTTAGCAGTTTCTAGCATACTCGCACTCAACATGCGACCTGCAATCGTATCGAGGGATAATGGAGCGGTAAAACGCACGGCGATTTTGTTCGTTTTAAACTTTTTTGATTGGATAAAATGTGTTGAAATTCCATGCACTAACTCCATGATCTACCTCCTTATATACAGACTTCTATTATATCACGAAAACCTGAAATTTTCTTGTTCTCTGTAACACTTTTGAAATAAAAATCGCTTACATTTCTCCCTGTTTCTCTCACTATTTTTAGGAAAATATGGTATAATACCAAAGATTGAGGTGAATTATGGAATACAAATTATTTGAAGAATTTATTACCCTCCAAGCACTACTCAAAGAACTTGGAATCACACATAGTGGGGGAGCTATCAAATCCTTTCTCTCCGAACATTCTGTTTACTTTAATGGAGAATTAGAGAGTCGTCGTGGTAAAAAACTTCGTATTGGAGATAAAGTTGACATCCCTGACATGAATATTGACATCTTGTTGACACAACCTACGTCTGATGAACAAGAGGAATACCAAGCTGATAAAGTTGAAAAAGAACGAATTACTAAGCTTGTTAAAGAGATGAATAAGGGAGTAAAAAAAGATAAATCGAAACCTACTTCATCACCTAAAAGCAAACAAGCTCCACGATTCCCTGGTAGATAATCATGTGGCTACAAAACCTATCTCTCAAGACTTTTCGTAACTACAAAGAGACGAAAATAGACTTTAATCCTAAATTGAATGTCTTTTTAGGACGCAATGCACAAGGAAAAACAAATATGTTAGAGGCTATCTATTTTTTAGCCTTAACACGCAGTCATCGAACTCGAACAGATAAAAATCTCATTCATTTTGATGAGGAACAACTCCATCTTTCAGGTCTTGTTCAGAAAAAAACTGGATCCATTCCTCTCGAAATCGAACTAACACAAAAAGGACGTGTGACAAAAGTGAATCACTTAAAACAGGCACGACTTTCAGATTATGTCGGACACATGAATGTTGTCTTATTTGCTCCTGAAGATTTACAACTAATTAAAGGAGCACCTTCAATTCGACGAAAATTCATTGATATGGAGCTTGGACAAATTAAGCCAATCTATTTATCAGATTTAACCAATTATAACCACATCCTTAAACAAAGAAATACCTATCTAAAATCAGCTCAAACAATAGATGAAACCTTCCTTTCAGTACTAGATGATCAGCTAGTCGATTATGGATGTCGTGTGATGAATCACCGCTTAGATTTCATAAAAAAACTAGAACATTTTGGCCGTAAGAAACATTTTGAACTCTCTAATCAGATTGAAGAATTGTCAATATCCTATCAATCTTCTGTCAAGTTAACTAAAAAAGAAGACTTATCAGAATCTTTCAAAATTGCTTTAGAAAAAAGTAGATCCAGAGATTTATTTAAAAAGAACACTGGTGTTGGTCCTCATCGGGATGACATTTCTTTTTATATAAATAGAATGGATGCTAGTTTTGGCAGTCAAGGTCAACATCGTAGTCTCGTCCTCTCGATAAAATTAGCAGAAATCGAGTTAATGGAAAGCATTACTACAGAATCTCCAATATTACTGCTTGACGATGTTATGAGCGAACTTGACAACACTAGACAACTAAAATTATTAGAAACGATTTCTCATTCAATCCAAACCTTTATCACAGCAACAAGCTTAGATCATCTTCAAAATCTACCAGAAAATCTAAGTATCTTCACTATTCAGGATGGTAAAGTTTCTGTAAATTACAATTGACAATATTGTAAAAGAACTCCTGTTTCCACGGGAGTTCTTTTCATTGTTTTTTACATAGAATAATTTGGTGCCTCATTCGTAATTTGTACATCATGAGGATGGCTCTCTTTCAAACCAGCACCAGACATTTCAATAAATTGAGCATTATCGTGTAGTTCTTTAAGGTTAGCTGCACCACAGTAACCCATACCAGAGCGAATACCTCCAATCATTTGGAAGACAATATCAGCTGCCGCACCTTTATAAGCAACACGACCTTCAATTCCTTCTGGAACGAGTTTGTTTGCTTCATTGACAGAACCTTGGAAGTAACGATCGCTTGAACCTTTCTTCATTGCTGCGATTGATCCCATACCACGGTAAGTCTTGAATTTACGTCCTTGGAAGATTTCAGTTTCCCCTGGAGCTTCATCAGTTCCAGCAAACATTGATCCAAGCATAACAGCATTTCCACCTGCAGCAAGGGCTTTTACAATATCTCCAGAATACTTGATTCCACCGTCAGCAATGATCGTTTTACCATATTCACGCGCAACAGCTGCAGCATCATAGATAGCTGTTACTTGCGGAACACCGACACCAGCAATCACACGAGTTGTACAGATTGAACCTGGTCCAATACCAACCTTAACAACGTCTACACCCGCTTCATAAAGGGCACGTGCACCTTCAGCAGTAGCAATATTTCCAGCAATCAAAGTACGATCTGGGAAGTGGGCACGAATCTCAGCAATTTTACGCAAGACACCTGCAGAATGACCATGTGCAGTATCAATAACAATCGCATCCGCTCCTGCTTCAAAAAGAGCCTCTGCACGTTCAAATGTATCTGAAGTAACACCTACTGCACCTGCAACTAGTAGACGACCAAACTCATCTTTAGCAGCATTTGGAAACTCAATAACTTTTTCAATATCTTTGATAGTAATCAAACCAGAAAGACGACCTTCTTCATCTACCAAAGGAAGTTTTTCAATACGGTGTTCTTGAAGAATATTCTCGGCTGTTGCAAGATCTGTACCCACAGGAGCAGTAACAAGATTTTCACTAGTCATATGATTTGAGATTGGTTGGTTATAGTCTGAAATAAAACGAAGATCTCGGTTTGTCAAAATACCAACCAATTTACGATTTTCAAGTGTTTCAACAACTGGAACACCACTGATGCGGTAACGCCCCATAAGCTCATCTGCTTCAGCAATTGTATGTTCAGGCGTCAAGAAGAACGGATCAATAATAACTCCATTTTCAGAACGTTTTACCTTACGAACCTCTTCTGCTTGTTGAGCAATTGACATGTTTTTATGGATAACTCCGAGACCGCCTGCACGAGCAATAGCAATAGCCATTTGACTCTCTGTAACTGTGTCCATGGCAGCGGTAATAATTGGGATATTTAAAGTCAAATTATCTGCCAATTTAGTTGTTAAATCTGCATCGTTAGGCAACACATGACTTTCAGCTGGAATAAGCAATACATCATCAAAGGTAAAACCTTTTTTCAAAAATTTAGTGTCCCAATTAGACATTCGAAGTTTCCTCTTTTCTTTCTTTTTGAGCTTGACTCTTTTTATATTGTATCTATCATACCATTCTATAAAAATTTGTCAAATGTTACAGGGGTAAATAAAAAACTATCTTTTCTTTGATATAGAAATGATAGTTTCTTGTAAAATAAACTTAGTTAAAGTACTGAAGTCCCATTGCCCCTTTAACCTCAGATAGGGTTTGACCCGCAACTTCACGCGCTCTTTCACTACCTTTTTGAAGCATATTATAAACTTCTCCCATATCCTTAGCAAATTCAATACGGCGCTCACGAATAGGACCCAGTTCACGTTCTAATATTTCAAGTAGATAACGCTTGGTCTTCACATCACCAAGACCACCTCGTTGATAATGTTCTTTCATGTCAGCAATTTCTTGAGCATCTTCTGGACGACCAAAAACATCTAGATAATGGAAAACCATATTTCCTTCAATTTTACCTGGATCCTCAACGCGGATATGATCTGGATCTGTATACATACTCATTACTTTTTTACGCAAAGTATCCGCATCATCAGCTAAATAAATACCATTATTGAGTGATTTAGACATTTTAGCATTTCCATCTAAACCAGGCAAACGCCCTGCTCTCTCATTTTCTGGATAAATACCTTCCGGCTCTACCAAGACATCACAGTTATATGCATTATTAAAAGAACGAACAATCTCGCGAGTTTGCTCAATCATTGGTTTCTGATCTGTCCCAACAGGAACATAATTAGCCTTGAAAGCTGTGATGTCAGCTGCTTGAGCTATTGGATAAACCAAGAATCCTGTCGGAATGCTTTCTCCAAATCCTTTCTGAGCAATCTCTGTCTTGACTGTTGGATTGCGCTCCAAACGTGCTAATGAAACTAGATTCATATAGTACATAGATAGTTCAGCCAACTCTGGAATTTGGCTTTGAATAAAGATAGTTGATTTACTTGGATCCAATCCAACTGCAAGATAATCCAAAGCCACATTTCCGATAGACTCTACAATTGTTTGAGGGTCTTTAGCATGATCTGTCAAAGCTTGTTGGTCAGCCAAGAACACAAACATATCATACTTATCCTCTTCCTGTAATAATACTCGATTTCTGAGACTTCCAACATAATGTCCAATATGCAATTTTCCTGTTGGACGGTCTCCTGTTAAAATAATGGGTTTAGTCATTTTGTTCTCCTTCGATATAGTCCCTTCAATTATAGCATTTTTTTAATGAAATAACCGTAATTTATCAAAATAAATCAGTCTTACTATTTACAAATTCATGTAAAGTATACTGTAAATGTAATTTACACAAAATTGACAGATAAAAATTTGAATATTCCTGTATTTTCTAGTAGAATAAATATATTACACATATAGGAGAAAAACATTGCTTACAGTATCTGATGTTTCACTACGTTTTAGTGATCGCAAACTTTTTGATGATGTCAATATCAAATTTACAGAAGGAAATACTTACGGATTAATCGGTGCTAATGGTGCCGGAAAATCAACCTTTTTAAAAATTTTAGCTGGAGATATCGAACCTACTACTGGTCACATCTCTCTTGGTCCAGATGAACGTCTCTCTGTTCTTCGTCAAAATCACTTTGACTATGAAGACGAACGTGCCATTGATGTTGTTATCATGGGAAATGAAAAACTTTATAGCATCATGAAAGAGAAAGATGCCATCTACATGAAGGAAGATTTCTCAGATGAGGACGGAGTCCGTGCTGCCGAACTTGAAGGAGAGTTTGCCGAGCTTGGAGGCTGGGAAGCAGAAAGTGAAGCCTCTCAACTCCTTCAAAATCTAAACATTCCAGAAGAATTGCACTACCAAAATATGAGCGAATTGGCCAATGGTGAGAAAGTAAAGGTTCTCCTCGCCAAAGCACTTTTTGGTAAACCAGATGTTCTTCTATTGGACGAGCCTACCAACGGTTTGGACATCCAATCAATTACATGGTTAGAAGATTTCTTGATTGATTTTGATAACACCGTTATCGTAGTATCCCACGACCGTCACTTCTTAAATAAAGTATGTACTCACATGGCCGACCTTGACTTTGGAAAAATCAAACTCTATGTCGGAAACTATGACTTCTGGAAGGAATCTTCTGAGCTTGCTGCTAAATTGCTAGCAGACCGTAATGCCAAAGCAGAAGAAAAAATTAAGCAATTGCAAGAATTCGTAGCTCGTTTCTCTGCCAATGCTTCTAAATCACGACAAGCAACATCACGTAAGAAAATGCTTGATAAGATTGAGCTAGAAGAGATTGTGCCATCTAGTCGTAAATATCCATTTATCAACTTTAAAGCTGAGCGTGAGATTGGTAATGATCTCTTGACAGTAGAAAATCTAACTGTAAAGATTGATGGTGAGACTATTTTAGATAATATCAGTTTTATCTTGCGTCCAGGTGATAAGACAGCTCTTATTGGTCAAAATGACATCCAAACGACTGCATTAATTCGTGCAATCATGGGGGACATTGACTATGAAGGAACTGTCAAGTGGGGAGTAACTACTAGCCGTTCTTACTTGCCAAAAGATAACTCGGCAGATTTTGCAGGAGGAGAATCAATTCTTGACTGGTTGCGTCAATTCGCAAGTAAAGAAGAAGATGACAATACTTTCCTACGCGGTTTCCTTGGCCGTATGCTCTTCTCTGGAGATGAGGTTAACAAACCTGTCAACGTCTTGTCAGGGGGAGAAAAAGTTCGTGTCATGCTTTCAAAACTCATGCTCTTGAAATCAAATGTCCTTGTCCTCGATGATCCAACCAATCACTTGGACTTAGAATCTATCTCAAGCTTGAATGACGGATTGAAAAACTTTAAAGAATCAATCATCTTTGCCAGTCATGACCACGAGTTTATTCAAACTTTGGCCAACCATATCATTGTCTTGTCTAAAAATGGCGTCATCGATCGTATCGATGAAACCTATGATGAATTCCTAGAAAATGCAGAAGTACAAGCAAAAGTTAAAGAACTTTGGAAAGACTAAATAAAACTTCAAAACTCAGTTGGGTTAACCAGCTGAGTTTTCTAACATTTTATAAGGTAACATGAAATTATTTTTAAAAACATATTGGACCTATTTTGTTTCTTTCACCATTCCTGTAGTCATTATGACAGGAGTATATCTATCTCAAGGTATCTACTGGAATAGCGATACATCCCCACTATTAGGAGATGGCTTTCATCAATACGTTATTTTTGATATAGCTTTACGAAATATCCTACATGGAAATGGTAGTCTGTTTTACACCTTTACAAGTGGCCTCGGATTAAATTTCTATGCCCTATCTAGTTATTACTTGGGAAGTTTCCTTTCTCCTCTGGTTTACTTTTTTGATCTAACGAATATGCCAGATGCTGTCTATCTGACAACTCTGTTAAAATTTGGATTGATTGGTCTGTCAACCTTCTTTAGTCTAAATAGATTATTTAAAAATATTCCGAAATCTTTAAAACTAGCCTTATCTACTTCCTATGCTCTGATGAGTTTCACTGTCAGTCAGTTGGAGATAAAAACCTGGCTGGATGTTTTTATCTTGATTCCTTTCATTATCACTGGTTTACACCTACTGATAACAGAAAAGAAATTCTCATTATACTTTACAAGTCTGTCAATCTTATTTATCCAAAACTATTATTTTGGCTATATGACAGCATTGTTTCTTATTTTCTGGTATCTCTGTCAAATTTCTTGGGACTTTAAAACTCGAAAATCATCTTTTCTTGATTTCATAATCACCTCCGTTTTAGCTGGTATAGCTAGTTTGATTATGACTCTTCCCACTCTGTTTGATTTACAGACACATGGGGAAAAATTAACTGAAGTTACAAAGTTTCAAACTGAAAGTAGCTGGTATCTTGATCTCTTTGCTAAGCAATTCATTGGTTCCTTTGACACAACAAAGTATGGGGCCATCCCAATGATTTTTGTTGGACTACTTCCCTTTATTTTGACAATTTTATTTTTTACACTGAAATCTATTAAGTTTCACGTGAAACTTATCTATGCAATCTTCTTTACATTTCTAATTGCAAGCTTTTATATAGAAACTCTTGATTTATTTTGGCAAGGCATGCATACTCCAAACATGTTTTTACATCGCTATGCTTGGATTTTCTCTACCTTGTTAATTTACACAGCAGCGGAAGTCTTAAATCGTCTGAAAGAAATTAAAATCTGGAATTTTTTAGTTTCACTTTTTCTTATAGTAACAGGATTTTTAGCTACCATCTATCTAAAATCGCATTATTCTTTTTTAACAGATTTGAATATTCTACTGACTCTTGAATTTTTAGTTGTCTATTCTCTTTTACTCCTTGCAGTTATCAAAAAGTTTATCTCTGTAAATCTATTTGCCATTCTAATTTCTTTATTTATAATGGTTGAAATAAGTTTAAATGCTTCATCTCAAATAGACGGAATTGCTAAAGAATGGGGCTTTGCTTCTCGAAGTGCATATAATCGAGATATCCCAGCTATGGAATCTTTCTCAACATATATTGAGGATCCATTTACTCGTACTGAAAAACTACAAACTCAGACAGGAAATGACAGTATGAAATTTAACTACAATGGAATCTCTCAATTTTCATCTGTTCGAAATCGTTCAGCAAGCTCTACTTTGGATAAACTGGGATTTAAATCCTCTGGAACCAATCTCAATCTCCGATATGCCAATAATAGTATTTTGGCTGATAGTTTATTTGGTATCCAGTACAATATCTCAGACAGTCCTATTGATAAGTATGGTTTTAAAGATATCTATCAAAAAGATAATCTTGCCCTATATGAAAATCAATTCTCTCTTCCGATTGCATTTGCTAGTCAATTTGTTTACAATGATGTCAAGTTCAATGAACATACTTTAGATAATCAAGCCTCGTTTTTAAATCAACTTGCTAACGTCGATTTTGATTATTTTTCTCCAATCCCTTATGACAAAACAGAAAATACTGATGATTTGATTAGTGTTACAAGTTCTTCAAATGAGGATGCAGCAATCCAGTATCAAATTGAAGTACCAGAAAACAGCCAAGTTTATCTTTCTTTCATAAATCTTCACTTTTCTAATGATAAACAAAAGAAGGTTGATATCCTTGTAAATGGAGAAAAGAAAACTTTTACAACTGATAATGTCTTCTCCTTCTTTAATCTAGGCTATACAAAAGAGAAAAAGACTTTCAATATCAATGTTAGTTTCCCTGGAAATTCACAAGTATCATTTGAATCTCCTACCTTCTATCGTTTAGATACCCAAACTTTAACTGAGGCAATTCAAAAAATCAAAGAACAACCTGTCACAATATCAACTTCTAAAAACAAGGTTTTTGCTACATATGATGTCCAACAAGATACATCTATTTTTTTCACCATTCCTTATGACAAAGGTTGGTCTGCCTACCAAGATGGTAAGAGAATAGAAATTAAACAAGCTCAAACTGGTTTCATGAAAGTTGATGTTCCTAAGGGGAAAGGAACTATTACACTTTCCTTTATTCCCAATAGTTTTATTACTGGAGTAATCTATTCCTTTACTTCTCTCTTACTATTTGGAATCTATAATCACAGACGAAAGTTATCTAAGGCCTAAAAAAATCGACCAATTGGTCGATTTTTTTAATCTTCTTCCATTTTCTTAGGTTGATAGGCTAGCATACCTAAACCAGTAAATAGAGCTAGTATGACAGCTAGGAAAATGACTTGATGATGAATATTTCCTGTCATAGAGATTGTTTGTCGTAATCCAGAAACTGAATAACTCATTGGTAACCAAGGATTAATGGCTCTAAAGAATTCATTTGTCAAAGCAAGTGGATAAGTACCGGCACTTGATGCCAACTGTAATAAAAGCAAGATAAGAGAGAAGAAAGCTCCTATACGGCTATTCCATGTTGTTAAAGCAGTCACCATGGACATGAATACTAAACTTGTTAGGATAATGAGAATAAATGTTCTCATCTCATGATTTGCAGTTAAACCAATAAGATGAACTCCTCCATATACCAAAATTCCTGCTAAAACAGCTATAATACCATTTATTTCAGCTCGAGATTTCAACCAAGCCCAACGGCTATCCGGATGACGTCCTGAAGGCAACTTCGCAAAGATCATATTCGTTGATATTGCTGCAACAAAAAGAGCAACTGATATCATATAAGGAGACATTGCAATTCCATTTACAGGAACTTGGTCATTGTCAGTTTTGGAGAGACTGAGAGGATTTGACAAAATCTCTGCATTTTGAGATTCCGTAGATGCTGATTTGAGTTGATCAATAGCATTACTTAGTCCTTGTCCTAAAGAAGCAAGTCCTGTCTGTAAACCTTCCAATCCAGAAGTTAACTTTGTTCCACCTTCTGCTAGTTTCCCAGCTCCATCTGCCAATTTATTAGCTCCACTTTCTAATTGAGAAGCACCTGAAATTAACTGACTGGATTTATCAGCTAGTTGGCTAGATCCTGACTGCAATTTATCAACTCCTGCTATCAATTCTTGACTCTTTTGATTCAATTGGTTGAAGCCAGTTGATAATTTTTCAATACCAGATACTAATTCTGGAGTTTTTTCAACTAATTGACCAACTCCTGCTGTCAATTTAGAAGATTTTTGTGTCAAGGTAGTTGAGCCTGAAACTAATTGGTCCAAACTACCTGTCAAGGTGGAATTCTTTTCACTTAGTTGACTTGCGCCCTGAGAAACTTTATCAACACCTGCAGTATATGCGTTTACCCCCGATGTAATAGACTGACTAGCAGGAACTAATTTACTCGTCAATGTTCCCTGTATCTCTGTTAATCCACTTGACAATCCTGTCAAAGAAGTAGAAGCAATAGGTAATACTTGATTAGCTTGATTTTTTAATGTCGAAAGATTTGAAGATTGATTTTGTAAGTTTTCCAAACTTCCCTGTAAACCTTGTACTAAAGCTATAATTGACTGAGCCGATTGAATACTATCAGTCGAATTTTGAGATACAGAAGCACTTATTTCAGCTTGTTGCTCACTTGTCAAAGATTGATAAGCTGCTGTCGATTGAATATTGGCTAATGTAGTCGCTTTATCAGACTGAGCACTTGCTAACATTTGATTAGAAAGAGATACTATACTTGATAAAACAGAATCTAAGTGTTTTGTATCTCCAACATCAATATTTTGAATGGCTTGATTTAACTGATTCAGACCAGAAGATAATTGATTAATTTGATCTTTTTGCTCAGACGAAGCATCTAACTTGCTGGAAAGTTGTTGAATCCCTTCACTTAATTGCTCCACCCCCATTCGAAGTGTAGCTGATTGATTGGATAACTGATTAGCACCTGTTGCAAGATTTCCCACTCCATTTGTATAGGCACTAACACCAGATGAAAATTGATTAAGACCAGTATTGAGCTGAGAAACACCGCCAGTATAGGCCTCTACACCAGTATATAATTGATTGATTCCTCCTACTAATTCAGGACTTTTAGAAGATAATTGACCTAACCCACTATCTAATTGACTCACTGCATCAGTATAGGTAACTAAACCACTATTAAAATTCCCTAAGCCAAGATGAAGTTGTTCAACACCAGAGACATAAGAGGATAATCCTTTAGTAAACTGCTCCGTTCCATTTGAAAATGTTAAACTTGAATCTGATAAAGAGTGTAGATTAGTAGTGAATGTTTGACTTCCTGCCACTAACTTATTCGCTCCATCAGTTAGTTTTTCACTTCCAGAAGCTGCTTGACTCATACCATCCTTTAAATCGACCATTTTGTTGAATAAAGCTTTAGTATAGGTCTCGGTTACATTGGTAGAAACACTCTGCTTTAATTGTGTCATAGCAGAATCACTCATCTTGCTTGCAATAAAGCTATGACCACTTGAAGTCTGATAATCGATTTGCATTTGCTCTGGATGATCCGTTAAAATAGAAGCTGCTTTTTCAGATAAATCACTTGGTAAAGTGACTACCATATAGTAATCGCCATTTTCTAAACCCTTCTTACCTTCTTCTTCATCTACAAAATGAAAATCCAAGGTTTTATTTTCTTTTAAATTGGTCACCATGTCTTTTCCTATAGACATGCTATTACCATTATAGGAAGCCTCTTTATCATTATTGACAACTGCCACAGGTAAGTCAGACAATTGACCATATGGATCCCACATTGAGGACAAAAATATGATATTGTACAGAGCTGGAATAAGAGAAATCCCTATTATGACAATAATAAAGGTTGGTTTTTTAAAAATTGCTTTCCATTCTTTAAACATAGTTTCTCCTTTTTTAAACATATTGTCTAAAATTTTGATATAATAGATTATACATTAAAAAATCTAAATTACAAGATAAAAAATCCATTTTTAGACATATGGTCTAATTTGTTTATAAGGAGGAAATATGCAAGAAAGTAATAAACGCTTAAAAACAAAGCGAACTATTGAAAATGCTATGGTACAATTACTGATGGAACAGCCATTTGATCAAATTTCTACTGTCAAGTTAGCAGAAAAATCCGGAATTAGTCGTTCCAGCTTCTATACGCACTATAAGGATAAATATGATATGATCGAGCACTATCAAGGCAAGCTATTTCATACATTTGAATATATTTTTCAAAAACATGCTCATCACAAAAGAGACGCTATTTTAGAAGTATTTGAATATCTAGAGTCAGAACCACTTCTGGCTGCCCTTCTTTCTGAAAATGGGACTAAAGAAATCCAAAATTTCTTAAGAAATAAACTTCATATCATGCTCAGTACAGATTTACAAAAGCGATTTATGCAACTGAATCTCAATACCACTGAATTAGAATATAGTAGCATCTATCTAACTCACGCACTTTTTGGTGTCTGCCAAACTTGGATTGCACATGGAAAAAAAGAAAGTCCTCGAGAAATAACAGACTTCCTTATGAAGATGCTTGGTGATACAAATTGATACAAAAAAGGGAACAATACTATGTTCCCTTTTATCTATACTCCGCCAGTAGGACTCGAACCTACGACATCATGATTAACAGTCATGCGCTACTACCAACTGAGCTATGGCGGATAAAATAGTCCGTACGGGATTCGAACCCGTGTTACCGCCGTGAAAAGGCGGTGTCTTAACCCCTTGACCAACGGACCTTCTATCTGTAGCAGATATAACCATTATATCAATTTCTTACTAATTGTCAATCACTTTTGAGATTTTTTCTCTAAAATATCTTTCAATTTTCTAATTTTTAACCTTGAAATAGGACAGCGATGATCTTCATAGAAAACAACTTCTAGATTCTTTCGGTCAATTTCTCTAATATTGCCTATATTTACCAAAAATGACTTATGAGGAGAATAAAATCGCTGAGTATGTTTGTCCTTTTCCTGAATATCTGTCATGGTACCGTAAAATTCTTTTGCAAAATTCTTACCAATAATGCGTAATTTATGAGAGACTCCTGTCGTTTCAATATACAAAATATCATGGTAAGGAATTTTTAAATCATTTCCCTTGTAATTGTAGTCAAAATAATCTACCACATCTTCATTTTCAAGTAACATACTCTTCGTGTAGAAGATATTTTGCTCAATTCTCTTCTTAAATAACTCATCATTGATATCCTTATCAACAAAATCTAGAGCTGATACCTGGTATTTATAGGTCAAAGTCGCAAACTCTGATCGACTGGTAATAAAGACGATAATAGCGTAAGGATTGTAATGACGAATGAGCTGAGCCACTTCAAATCCCTTTTTCTCAATCCCATGAATATCGATATCTAGGAAATAAAGCTGATTTACTTCATCGTTTTCAATGTATTCTTCAAATTCACGGACTTTTCCCGTTGTCTTGTATGATATTGGAATATTCGATTCTTTCGAAATTTCATCCAATATTCTCTCTAGTCTCACTTGATGTTCAATAACATCCTCTAAAATTAAAACTTTCATTCAAATTTCCTCTTAAATCTAATAATTTGTCTAAATGTACTGCCTTCCATCTCTGTTTCTAAAATAATATTGTTGTACTTATCTAGTAGTTCTTTCACATTATTTAATCCTACTCCGCGATTTCTTCCCTTAGTGGAGAATCCTAAAGCAAATAGATCTCCTGAAGGAGTCATCGTCATTTTACATGAATTCTGAATCACAATCACTGTTTCAGTTTCCATCTTAATAACTGCTACTTCCATCTGCTTTTTATAACTATCAGCCGATCCCTCGACAGCATTGTTCAATAAAACGCTCATGATACGAACCAAATCCAATAGTTCAATTGGGAGCTTGGTAATCGTATCTTTTACTTCCAGTGTAAACTCTACACTGTTATTTCGAGCATAGACAATTGACTGAGCAACCAAACTTCGTAAAGCTGAATCTTCTATGTTGTTCAAATCAAAGTAAGTGTACTTATCTGAACGCAATTTATGATTTGCTTTAACTAAAACTTCATTGTAAACTCTGTCAATTTCCTGTAAATTACCACTGTCAATTGCCATCTGCATACTGACAAGCATTCCAGCATAGTCATGTCGAAAACCACGAATTTCATTATACAGTCCGACAATTTCATCTGTGTAGTTTTGTAAATGTTTCTGTTCAAATTTCTTCTGCTTCAAAGCAATCTCTTTCTCCATTTGTTCTTTATACGAATTCATTGCAAAGAAGGTCAAAAATAGAGAAATAAAGACAATAGATGACAAAATACTTCCAAAACTATTCAAATGTTTAATCGTACTTACTATATCTGAAACGAAAGATACAATATGTAGCAGTAGTAAAGCAATAAATACTTTTTTCAAGAAAGGATAAAGGTAGTCCTTGTCAAAATAGGTTAGTTCTAAGTGAAAATAATGAATGATTTTTAAGATAACAAAATAGGTCAGCACCGTTACAACGAAAAAGAATGAGTCATAATATTGTAAAACAAAATTGTCTCCTGTTAGAGAGGATAAAGTTACGGACAGAAAGTTATGAGTGCTCTCATATAAAAGAGATAGTAGTAAACTTAAGAATAGTCCTTTATCCCTCTCATACTGTTTCATCCATCGAAAATAGGAATACAAGCCCAAAGGAAATAAAAATATTGAAATCCCTAACCCATCTAAATATAGAAGATAAAAGGGAAGGCCAAGTAATACTTCTACTAGTAATGTATAAGCACCAAAAAAGAATAATTCTTTTCTATTTATTTGACCTTTACAAATTAAAAGGTAACTGTGACTAATAATAAAAAAATATACTATAAAATCTACTACTAAGAAAAAATTCATTCTTCTACTCCTTTATATTCTTCTTAAGAAATTAAAGAAATTATTATTTGATCTCCTAATCTCCCCACCTTGAATCTTTTGCAAGTCTTTTTCCTTCAAGGCTACAAACTGTTCCAATTTAACTGTGTTTTTCATAATAAAATCTCCTAAAATGTTTTTTTCTTGTAAGCTAACTTACAAAAACTATTATACAAAATGGAATTTCATTTTAGATAAAATTCTCTCAACTGTCATTTTTTTCTCCCCAAGTGTACTTTTTTAAGAAAAAAGCCGGGAAAATTCCCAGCTTTGCTATTATATTGATCCCAGCAGGATTCGAACCTGCGACCGTTCGCTTAGAAGGCGAATGCTCTATCCAGCTGAGCTATGAGACCTAACACAATCATTCTACCAAAAATTCAATTAAAAGTCAATTTTCTATTTGTGATAGGGCGAGCCCTGCTGAATCGTAAAAGCGCGATAGATTTGTTCAACAAGAACTAGTCTCATTAACTGATGGGGCAAGGTTAAGCGACCAAAACTAACAGAAAGATTGGCTCTCTTTTTTACATCCTGTGCTAGCCCCAGACTCCCTCCAATAATAAAGGTAAGAGTAGAAAATCCTTTTATAGAAGCTTCTTCTAATTGCTTACTAAATTCTTCCGAGGATAAAGTTTTCCCTTCGATAGCTAACACAATAACAAAATCACGGTCACCAACTTTTGATAAAATTCTCTGACCTTCTATTTCTAAAATCTTTTGATTTTCTGACTCACTGGCCCTATCTGGTGTTTTTTCATCTGCTAACTCAATCATTTCAAGCTTAGCAAATCGAGAAATTCGTTTTGAATACTCTGAGATACCATCTTTTAAATACTTTTCTTTCAGTTTCCCGACTGTTACAACTTTAATTTTCATAACTCTATTCTAACATATTCTCTATTTTTCACACCTTATTCACAAAATAAAAGGTTAAATTTATCCGAGAAACCACAGATTTTTGAAAGTTATCCACAATCTGTGAAAAACTTTTGTTTTTAAGTTATAATTAAGCTAGTCAGTTTATACTTTCAGTAATTTCAAACATATGGAGGCAAATATGAAACATCTAAAAACATTTTACAAAAAATGGTTTCAATTATTAGTCGTTATCGTCATTAGCTTTATTAGTGGAGCCTTGGGTAGTTTTTCAATAAACCAACTAACTCAAAAAAGTACTATAAGTACCTCTAACAACAATAGTACTATCACACAGACTGCCTATAAAAACGAAAATTCAACAACTCAGGCTGTTAACAAAGTAAAAGATGCTGTTGTATCCGTTATTACTTATTCGGCAAACAGACAAAATAGCGTATTT
The DNA here is from genome assembly GCF_963521255.1 of uncultured Streptococcus sp. GTDB lineage: Bacteria > Bacillota > Bacilli > Lactobacillales > Streptococcaceae > Streptococcus. Next base: position 389,547 of record NZ_CAUQTU010000001.1, read on the forward strand.
GGTAATGATGATACTGACACGAATTCTCAGCAAATCTCTAGTGAAGGCTCTGGGGTTATTTATAAAAAGAATGACAAAGAAGCTTATATTGTCACCAACAATCACGTTATAAATGGCGCCAGCAAAGTAGATATTCGTTTGTCAGATGGAACTAAAGTACCTGGAGAAATCGTCGGAGCTGATACTTTCTCTGATATTGCTGTCGTCAAAATCTCTTCAGAAAAAGTGACAACAGTAGCTGAATTTGGTGATTCTAGTCAGTTAACCGTAGGAGAAACTGCTATTGCTATTGGTAGCCCGTTAGGTTCTGAATATGCAAATACTGTCACTCAAGGTATCGTATCTAGCCTCAATCGCAACGTCTCCTTAAAATCTGAAGATGGACAAGCCATTTCTACAAAAGCTATCCAAACTGATACTGCTATTAACCCAGGTAACTCTGGTGGCCCACTGATCAATATTCAAGGGCAGGTTATCGGAATTACCTCAAGTAAAATTGCCACAAATGGAGGAACATCTGTAGAAGGCCTTGGTTTCGCAATCCCTGCAAATGATGCTATCAATATTATTGAACAGTTAGAAAAGAACGGAAAAGTGACTCGCCCAGCTTTGGGAATCCAAATGGTCAATCTCTCAAATATTATTACAAGTGATCTTAGAAGACTGAATATTCCAAGCAGTGTAACATCTGGTGTAGTTGTTCGTTCTGTGCAAAGTAATATGCCTGCCAATGGTCACCTTGAAAAATACGATGTTATTACAAAAGTAGATGACAAAGAGATTGCTTCATCAACAGACTTACAAAGTGCTCTTTACAATCATTCTATTGGAGACACCATTAAAATAACTTATTATCGTAACGGTAAAGAAGAAACTACATCTATTAAACTTGACAAGAGTTCAGGTGATTTAGAATCTTAACTGACATCTATGTAAAGAAATCTTTACATAATAGAAAAGATGTGTTAGTGTAGAATCATGGAAAAATTTGAAATGATTTCTATCACAGATATACAAAAAAATCCCTATCAACCTCGAAAAGAATTTGATAGAGAAAAACTAGATGAACTAGCACAGTCTATTAAAGAAAATGGGGTAATTCAACCGATTATTGTTCGTCAATCTCCTGTAATTGGTTATGAAATCCTTGCAGGAGAGAGACGCTATCGGGCTTCACTTTTAGCTGGTCTAACATCTATCCCCGCTGTTGTTAAACAGCTTTCAGACCAAGAGATGATGGTCCAGTCCATCATTGAAAATTTACAAAGAGAAAATTTAAATCCAATAGAAGAAGCACGCGCCTATGAATCTCTCGTAGAGAAAGGATTTACCCATGCTGAAATTGCAGATAAAATGGGTAAGTCTCGTCCTTATATCAGCAACTCTATTCGCTTGCTTTCCTTACAAGAACATATCCTCTCAGAAGTAGAAAATGGCAAACTATCACAAGCCCATGCACGTTCTCTAGTTGGGTTGAATAAGGAACAACAAGACTATTTCTTTCAACGAATCATAGATGAAGACATTTCTGTAAGGAAGTTAGAAGCTCTTCTGACAGAAAAAAAACAAAAGAAACAGCAAAAAAATGATTATTTCATACAAAATGAAGAAGAACAGTTAAAAAAACTACTCGGATTAGATATTGAAATCAAACTGTCTAAAAAAGATAGTGGAAAAATCATTATTTCTTTTTCAAATCAAGAAGAATATAGTAGAATTATCAACAGCCTGAAATAAGGCTGTTCTTTTATTTTTTTATCTCACAAGGTTATCCACTATTTTTTTCAAGAAAAAGCTTAAAAAATCAGCAATTTCTTATTTCATCCCCAACTTGTGGATAAAACTTGATAACATTGTGGATTATTTTCACAGCTTGTGGAAAATTCTTGCTATCTATGGTAAAATAAGTCTAGCATTAAACTTTTAAATAGTAAAGGAGGAGAAAGGATTGAAAGAAAAACAATTTTGGAATCGTATATTAGAATTTGCTCAAGAAAGACTGACTCGATCCATGTATGATTTCTATGCTATTCAAGCTGAACTCATCAAGGTAGAGGAAAATGTTGCTACTATATTTTTACCACGATCTGAAATGGAAATGGTCTGGGAAAAACAACTAAAAGATATTATTGTAGTTGCCGGATTTGAAATTTATGATGCTGAGATAACTCCCCACTATATTTTTACCAAACCTCAAGATACGACTATCTCACAAGTTGAAGAAGCTACAAATTCAACTCTTTATGACTATAGTCCAAGGTTAGCATCTATTCCTTATTCGGATACTGGATTAAAAGAAAAGTATACCTTTGATAATTTTATCCAAGGGGATGGAAATGTTTGGGCAAAATCGGCTGCTTTAGCTGTTTCAGAAGATTTAGCTTCGACCTATAACCCTCTTTTTATCTATGGAGGTCCAGGTCTTGGTAAGACTCACCTATTAAATGCTATTGGTAACGAAATTCTAAAAAACATTCCTGATGCGCGTGTTAAATATGTCCCTGCTGAAAGTTTTATTAATGACTTTCTTGATCACCTAAGACTGGGAGAAATGGAAAAGTTTAAAAAGACATACCGTAGCCTTGATCTTTTATTGATTGATGATATACAATCTCTAAGTGGTAAAAAAGTTGCAACACAAGAAGAATTTTTCAATACCTTTAATGCACTGCACGACAAGCAAAAACAAATTGTCCTAACCAGTGACAGAAGTCCAAAACATCTGGAAGGGCTTGAAGAAAGACTTGTCACGCGCTTTAGTTGGGGATTAACACAGCACATTGCACCTCCTGAATTTGAAACACGTATTGCCATTCTACAAAGCAAAACGGAACATTTGAATTACAATTTCCAAAACGATACTTTAGAATACTTAGCAGGTCAATTTGATTCAAATGTTCGCGATCTCGAAGGGGCAATTAATGATATCACTTTGGTCGCTAGAGTAAAGAAAATCAAAGATATTACAATTGATGTTGCTGCAGAAGCTATTAGAGCTCGAAAACAAGATGTTAGCCAAATCCTTGTCATCCCAATTGATAAAATCCAAAATGAAGTTGGTAACTTTTATGGTGTCAGTGTCAAAGAAATGAAGGGAAGTAGACGTCTTCAAAATATTGTGTTAGCCCGTCAAGTGGCTATGTATTTATCTAGAGAACTAACAGATAATAGTCTTCCAAAAATTGGGAAGGAATTTGGTGGAAAAGACCATACAACAGTCATTCATGCTCATGCCAAAATTAAATCTTTGATTGATGAAGACGATAATTTACGTTTAGAAATTGAATCAATCAAAAAGAAAATTAAATAAGTTGTGGATAACTTTTGCTTTTTTATCTTTTTTATCCACATTTTTTAAACAATCAAAAAAACTTGATATGACTTGTTTAAAGTCTGTTTTCCACAGATTTCACAGACTCTATTATTACTATTATCCTTCTAATACTAAAAATAAATAAAGGAGAATCCATGATTCATTTTTCAATTAATAAAAATTTATTTCTACAAGCATTAAATACTACTAAGAGAGCTATTAGTTCTAAAAATGCCATTCCTATTTTATCAACCGTAAAAATTGACGTAACCAATGAAGGTGTTACTTTAATTGGTTCAAATGGTCAGATTTCAATTGAAAATTTTATTTCTCAAAAAAATGAAGATGCTGGTCTATTAATTACTTCTTTAGGTTCGATCCTTCTTGAAGCTTCTTTCTTTATCAATGTGGTATCTAGTCTACCTGATGTAACTCTTGATTTTAAAGAAATTGAACAAAATCAAATTGTTTTAACGAGTGGCAAATCAGAAATTACCCTAAAAGGAAAAGATAGCGAACAGTACCCACGAATCCAAGAAATTTCAGCAAGCACTCCTTTAGTTCTTGAAACAAAATTACTCAAGAAAATTATCAATGAAACAGCTTTTGCTGCAAGTACCCAAGAGAGTCGTCCAATTTTGACAGGTGTTCATTTTGTATTGAGTCAACACAAGGAGCTAAAAACAGTGGCAACAGACTCTCATCGACTAAGCCAGAAAAAATTAACGCTTGAGAAAAATAGTGATGATTTTGATGTTGTTATTCCTAGCCGTTCTCTACGCGAATTTTCAGCGGTATTTACAGATGATATTGAAACTGTAGAGATTTTCTTTGCCAATAACCAAATCCTCTTTAGAAGCGAAAATATTAGCTTCTATACTCGTTTGTTAGAAGGTAACTATCCTGATACAGATCGTTTGATTCCAACAGACTTTAACACTACAATTACTTTTGATGTGGTAAACTTACGTCAGTCAATGGAGCGTGCTCGCCTTTTATCAAGTGCGACTCAAAATGGTACTGTGAAGCTTGAAATTAAAGGTGGTATTGTTAGCGCCCATGTTCATTCTCCAGAAGTTGGTAAAGTAAACGAAGAAATCGATACTGATCAGGTGACTGGTGAAGATTTGACTATTAGTTTCAATCCAACTTATTTGATTGATTCCCTCAAGGCTTTAAATAGCGAAAAGGTGACCATTAGCTTTATCTCAGCCGTTCGTCCATTTACTCTTGTGCCAGCAGACACTGACGAAGACTTCATGCAACTTATCACCCCAGTTCGTACAAATTAAGTGAAAGAGGTTGAGCCTAGCTCGCCTCTTTTATGATATAATCGAAAAAGAAAAGGAGAGTAGCTATGTATCAAGTTGGAAATTTTGTTGAAATGAAAAAACCACATGCTTGTACCATCAAGTCAACAGGTAAAAAGGCTAATCGTTGGGAAATTACACGTGTAGGAGCAGATATCAAAATCAAATGTAGTAATTGTGACCATGTTGTCATGATGGGGCGCTATGATTTTGATAGAAAAATGAATAAAATTATTGACTAAGAAGCCTTAGTTAGAGGGTTAGCAAGTTTTCCCTTTTTGTGTTATAATATTAGGGATTGAAATGAAAACGGAGAATGAAAAAATATGGCCTTAACAGCAGGTATCGTTGGTTTGCCAAACGTTGGTAAATCAACACTATTTAATGCAATTACAAAAGCAGGAGCAGAGGCAGCAAACTACCCATTTGCGACGATTGATCCAAATGTTGGAATGGTGGAAGTTCCAGATGAACGCCTACAAAAACTAACGGAAATGATCACTCCTAAAAAGACAGTGCCAACAACATTTGAATTTACAGATATTGCAGGGATTGTAAAAGGAGCTTCAAAAGGAGAAGGGCTAGGGAATAAATTCTTGGCCAATATTCGTGAAGTAGATGCGATTGTTCACGTAGTTCGTGCTTTTGATGATGAAAATGTGATGCGTGAGCAAGGACGTGAAGATGCCTTTGTGGATCCACTTGCAGATATTGATACCATTAACTTAGAATTGATTCTTGCTGATTTAGAATCAGTCAATAAACGTTATGCGCGTGTAGAAAAGATGGCACGTACGCAAAAAGATAAAGAATCAGTAGCAGAGTTTAATGTTCTTCAAAAGATTAAACCAGTGCTTGAAGATGGGAAATCAGCTCGTACCATCGAATTTACAGATGAAGAACAAAAGGTTGTCAAAGGTCTCTTCCTTTTGACAACTAAACCAGTTCTTTATGTTGCCAATGTAGATGAGGATGTAGTTTCAGATCCAGATTCTATCGACTATGTCAAACAAATTTGTGAATTTGCAGCGACAGAAAATGCTGAAGTAGTCGTTATTTCTGCGCGTGCTGAGGAAGAAATTTCTGAGTTAGACGATGAAGATAAGCAAGAGTTTCTTGAAGCACTTGGGTTGACAGAATCAGGCGTTGACAAGTTGACTCGAGCTGCTTACCACTTGCTTGGACTGGGAACTTATTTCACAGCTGGTGAAAAAGAAGTTCGCGCTTGGACCTTCAAACGTGGTATGAAGGCTCCTCAAGCAGCTGGTATTATCCACTCAGACTTTGAAAAAGGATTTATTCGTGCAGTAACCATGTCATATGAGGATCTAGTGAAATACGGATCTGAAAAGGCCGTAAAAGAAGCTGGGCGCTTGCGTGAAGAAGGAAAAGAATATATCGTTCAAGATGGCGATATCATGGAATTCCGTTTTAATGTCTAAGAAATTTAATAAATAGTGTCAGTTAGGTTGGAAAAAAATTCCAACCCTTTTGGCTTTTGAAAGGAAAAATAAATGACCAAATTACTTGTAGGCTTGGGAAATCCAGGGGATAAATATTTTGAAACAAAACACAATGTTGGCTTTATGTTGATTGACCAACTAGCGAAAAAACAAAATGTCACTTTTACACACGATAAGATATTTCAAGCAGAGCTAGCATCTTTTTTCCTAAATGGAGAAAAAATTTATCTTGTCAAACCAACGACATTTATGAATGAAAGTGGAAAAGCGGTTCATGCTTTATTGACTTATTATGGTTTGGATATTGAAGATTTACTCATCATTTACGATGATCTTGACATGGAAGTTGGAAAGATTCGTTTAAGAGCAAAAGGTTCAGCAGGTGGTCATAATGGTATCAAGTCTATTATTAAACATATAGGGACTCAGACATTTAATCGTGTTAAGATTGGAATCGGAAGACCTAAAAATGGCATGTCAGTTGTTAACCATGTTTTGAGTACCTTTGACAAGGATGATTATATTGGTATTTTACAGTCTATTGACAAAGTTGACGATTCTGTAAACTACTATTTACAAGAGAAAAACTTTGAGAAAACGATGCAGAGGTATAATGGATAAATGGTAACCTTATTAGATTTATTCTCAGAAAATGATCAGATAAAAATATGGCATCAAAATCTGACAGATAAGAAAAGACAATTAATGTTAGGCTTGTCAACTTCTACAAAAGCTTTAGCAATTGCAAGCAGTTTAGAAAAAGAAGATAAGATTGTGTTACTGACGTCAACTTATGGAGAAGCAGAAGGACTGGTTAGTGATCTTCTCTCTATTTTGGGTGAGGAACTTGTCTATCCATTTTTGGTAGATGATACTCCTATGGTCGAGTTTTTGATGTCTTCACAAGAAAAAATCATTTCACGGGTTGAAGCCTTGCGTTTTTTGACTGATTCATCTAAGAGAGGGATTTTAGTTTGTAATATCGCAGCAAGTCGATTGATTTTACCGTCTCCCAATATATTCAAAGATAGTATTGTAAAAATAACAGTTGGTGAAGAATATGACCAACACGTACTTATCCATCAGTTAAAAGAGATAGGCTATCGAAAAGTTACACAAGTACAAACTCAGGGAGAGTTTAGTATACGAGGAGATATTTTAGATATTTTTGAAATATCTCAGTTAGAACCTTGCCGAATTGAGTTTTTTGGTGATGAAATTGATGGTATCAGGTCATTTGAGGTCGAAACACAATTATCGAAAGAAAATCAGACAGAACTCACTATCTTTCCAGCTAGTGATATGCTTTTGAGAGAAAAGGATTATCAACGAGGTCAGTCAGCTTTAGAAAGACAAATTTCAAAAACGTTATCACCTATTTTAAAATCATACTTAGAAGAAATTCTTTCAAGTTTTGACCAAAAACAAATGCATTTAGATTATAGGAAGTTTTTATCTTTGTGTTATGACAAGACATGGACTGTTTTTGACTATATTGAAAAAGATACCCCAGTATTCTTTGATGATTATCAGAAATTGATGAATCAGTATGAAGTCTTTGAAAGGGAGTTAGTACAATACTTTACAGAAGAATTACAGAATAGTAAAGCATTTTCTGAGATGCAGTATTTTGCAGATACAGAGCAAATCTATAAAAAACAGAGTCCGGTTACCTTTTTCTCTAATCTACAAAAGGGTTTAGGAAATCTCAAGTTTGATCAAATTTATCAATTTAATCAATATCCTATGCAGGAATTTTTCAATCAATTTTCTTTTCTAAAAGAAGAAATTGAGAGATACAAAAAAATGGATTACACTATTATTCTACAGTCTAGCAATTCAATGGGAAGTAAAACATTGGAGGATGTTTTAGAGGAATATCAGATTAAATTAGATTCCAGAGATAAGTCAAGTATCTGTAAAGAATCTGTAAACTTAATCGAGGGTAATCTCAGACATGGTTTTCATTTTGTAGATGAAAAGATTTTATTGATAACTGAACATGAGATTTTTCAAAAGAAATTGAAACGTCGTTTTCGAAGACAACATGTTTCAAACGCAGAGAGATTAAAAGATTACAATGAACTTGAAAAAGGAGACTACGTTGTTCACCATATTCATGGGATTGGTCAATATCTAGGGATTGAAACAATTGAAATCAAAGGGATTCACCGCGATTATGTCAGTGTCCAATACCAAAATGGTGATCAAATTTCTATCCCAGTAGAACAGATTCATCTGCTGTCCAAATATGTTTCAAGTGATGGTAAAGCGCCAAAACTTAATAAATTAAATGATGGTCATTTTAAGAAGGCTAAGCAAAAAGTTAAGAATCAGGTAGAGGATATAGCAGACGATTTAATCAAACTTTATTCTGAGCGTAGTCAGTTGAAGGGTTTTGCTTTTTCAGCTGATGATGAAGATCAACATGCTTTTGATGATGCCTTCCCTTATGTTGAAACGGATGATCAACTTCGTAGTGTTGAGGAAATCAAGAGAGATATGCAGGCTTCTCAACCAATGGATCGACTTTTAGTTGGGGATGTTGGTTTTGGAAAGACTGAAGTTGCTATGCGTGCAGCCTTTAAGGCAGTCAATGATCACAAACAAGTTGTCGTTCTAGTTCCGACGACGGTTTTAGCGCAACAGCACTATACGAATTTTAAGGAACGATTCCAAAATTTTGCTGTTAATATTGATGTGTTGAGTCGCTTTAGAAGTAAAAAAGAGCAGACTGAAACACTTGAAAAATTGAAAAACGGTCAAGTTGATATTTTGATTGGAACCCATCGGGTTTTGTCAAAAGATGTTGTGTTTGCTGATTTGGGCTTGATGATTATTGATGAAGAACAGCGATTTGGTGTCAAGCATAAGGAAACCTTGAAAGAATTGAAAAAACAAGTGGATGTCCTAACCTTGACAGCAACGCCAATTCCTCGTACGCTTCATATGTCTATGCTGGGAATCAGAGATTTGTCTGTTATTGAAACTCCGCCGACTAATCGCTATCCTGTTCAGACCTATGTTTTGGAAAAAAATGATAGTGTCATTCGTGATGCTGTTTTGCGTGAAATGGAGCGTGGAGGTCAAGTTTACTATCTTTACAATAAAGTTGACACAATTGACCAGAAGGTTTCAGAATTACAGGAGTTGATTCCAGAGGCTTCGATTGGATATGTTCATGGTCGCATGAGTGAAATCCAGTTGGAAAATACTCTATTAGATTTTATTGAGGGGCAATACGATATCTTGGTGACGACTACCATTATTGAGACAGGGGTGGACATTCCAAATGCCAATACTTTATTTATTGAAAATGCGGACCATATGGGCTTGTCAACCTTGTATCAATTAAGAGGAAGAGTAGGTCGTAGTAATCGTATTGCTTATGCCTATCTCATGTATCGTCCAGAAAAATCAATTAGTGAAGTCTCTGAAAAGAGATTAGAAGCAATCAAAGGATTTACAGAATTGGGCTCAGGATTTAAGATTGCTATGCGAGATCTTTCTATTCGTGGAGCAGGAAATCTCCTAGGAAAATCCCAGTCTGGTTTCATTGATTCTGTTGGTTTTGAATTATATTCACAGTTACTAGAGGAAGCAATTGCTAAACGAAACGGGAATGCTAACACAAGAACCAAAGGGAATGCTGAGTTGATTTTACAAATTGATGCTTATCTTCCTGATACTTATATTTCAGACCAACGACATAAGATTGAAATTTATAAAAAAATTCGTCAAATTGACAACCGTGTCAATTATGAAGAGTTACAAGAAGAGTTGATGGACCGCTTTGGAGAATACCCAGACGTAGTAGCCTATCTTTTAGAGATTGGTTTGGTCAAGTCATATTTGGACAAGATCTTTGTTCAACGTGTGGAAAGAAAAGAGAATAAGATTACAGTTCAATTTGAAAAAGTCACTCAGCGACTGTTTTTGGCTCAAGATTATTTTAAAGCTTTATCCGCAACGAACTTAAAAGCAGCCATAGCTGAGAACAAAGGATTAATGGAAGTCGTATTCGACGTTCGAAATAAGAAGGACTATGAAATTTTAGAAGGTCTGCTCACTTTTGGAGAAAGTCTATTAGAGATAAAAGAATCAAAGGAAGAAAATTCTCTTTAACATTTTTCTTCTATAAAGTAGATAAAAATGATACAATAATAATTTGAGGTAATAAAAATGAGATTAGACAAATATTTAAAAGTATCAAGAATTATCAAGCGTCGTACAGTCGCAAAAGAAGTAGCGGATAAAGGCAGAATTAAGGTAAATGGAATCTTGGCCAAAAGTTCAACGGATTTGAAAGTTAATGACCAAGTTGAAATTCGCTTTGGCAATAAGTTGCTACTTGTAAAAGTACTGGAGATGAAAGATAGTACAAAAAAAGAAGATGCAGCAGGCATGTATGAAATTATCAGTGAAACACGGGTAGAAGAAAATGTCTAAAAATATCGTACAATTGAATAATTCTTTTATTCAAAATGAACACCAACGTCGTCGCTATCTGATGAAGGAACGACAAAAACGGAATCGTTTCATGGGTTGGGTTCTTATTTTGATGATTTTATTGTTCATTTTACCAACTTATAATCTTGCTCAAAGCTATCACCAATTACTCCAAAGACGTCAACAGTTATCAGACTTGCAAACTAAGTATCAAACCTTGAGTGAGGAAAAGGAGAAAGAGACAGCTTTTGCTACAAAGTTGAAAGATGAAGATTACGCTGCTAAATACATGCGTGCAAAATATTATTATTCTAAGAATCGGGAAGCTGTTTATACGATTCCTGAATTGCTTCCAAGGTGATGAAATGGAAAATTTATTAGATGTAATTGAGCAATTTTTGAGTCTATCGGATGAAAAACTAGAAGAGTTGTCTGATAAAAATCAACTATTGCGTTTACAAGGAGAAAAGGAAAGGAAGAATGCGTAAATTCTTAATTATTTTGTTGCTACCGAGTTTTTTGACTATTTCAAAAGTCGTTAGCACAGAAAAAGAAGTCGTCTATACTTCGAAAGAAATTTATTACCTTTCACAATCTGACTTTGGTATTTATTTTAGAGAAAAGCTAAGTTTCCCTATGGTTTATGGAGAAGTTCCTGTCTATGCGAATGAAGATTTAGTAGTGGAATCTGGAAAATTGACTCCCCAAACAAGTTTTCAAATAACCGAGTGGCGCTTAAATAAACAAGGAATTCCGGTATTTAAGCTATCAAATCATCAATTTATAGCTGCAGACAAACGATTTTTATACGATCAGTCAGAGGTAACTCCTATAATCAAAAAAGTATGGTTAGAATCTGATTTTAAACTGTACAATAGTCCTTATGATTTAAAAGAAGTGAAATCATCCTTATCAGCTTATTCACAAGTATCAATCGATAAGACCATGTTTGTAGAAGGAAGGGAATTTCTACATATTGATCAGGCTGGGTGGGTAGATAAGGAATCAACTTCTGAAGAAGATAATCGGATGAGTAAAGTCCAAGAAATGTTATCTGAAAAATATCAAAAAGATTCTTTCTCTATTTATGTTAAGCAACTGACTACTGGAAAAGAAGCAGGTATCAATCAAGATGAAAAGATGTATGCGGCTAGTGTTTTGAAACTCCCTTATCTTTATTATACGCAAGAAAAAATAAATGAGGGTCTTTATCAGTTAGACACGACTGTAAAATACGTATCTGCAGTCAATGATTTTCCAGGTTCTTATAAACCAGAGGGAAGTGGTAGTCTGCCTAAAAAAGAGGATAATAAAGAATACTCTCTAAAGGATTTAATTACGAAAGTATCAAAAGAATCTGATAATGTAGCTCATAACATATTGGGATATTACCTTTCAAACCAATCTGATACCACATTCAAATCCAAGATGTTTGCTATTATGGGAGATGATTGGGATTCAAAAGAAAAATTAATTTCTTCTAAAATGGCTGGGAAGGTCATGGAAGCTATTTATAATCAAAATGGATTTGTGCTAGAGTCTTTGACTAAAACAGATTTTGATAATGAGCGAATTGCCAAAGGTGTTTCTGTTAAAGTAGCTCATAAAATTGGAGATGCAGATGAATTTAAGCATGATACAGGTGTTGTCTATGGAGATTCTCCATTTATTCTTTCTATTTTCACTAAAAATTCTGATTATGATACAATTTCTAAGATAGCCAAGGATGTTTATGAGGTTCTAAAATGAGGGAACAAGATTTTTTAAATCATTTTCTCAAGAAGGGATATTTCAAAAAGCATGCTAAGGTGGTGCTAGCTCTTTCTGGTGGATTAGATTCTATGTTTCTATTTAAGGTGTTATCTACGTATCAAAAAGAGTTAGAAATTGAATTGATTCTAGCTCATGTGAATCATAAGCAGAGAGTAGAATCAGATTGGGAAGAACAGGAATTAAGGAAGTTGGCTGCTGAAGCAGAGCTTCCTATTTATATCAGCAATTTTTTAGGAGAATTTTCAGAAGCGCGTGCTCGAAATTTTCGTTATGATTTTTTTCAAGAGGTCATGAAAAAGGCAGGTGCGACAGCCTTAGTCACTGCCCACCATGCGGATGATCAGGTGGAAACGATTTTAATGCGTTTGATTCGAGGTACTCGTTTGCGCTATCTATCAGGAATTAAGGAAAAGCAAGTAGTCGGAGAGATAGAAATCATTCGGCCCTTCTTGCATTTTCATAAAAAAGACTTTCCATCCATTTTTCACTTTGAAGATATATCAAACCAGGAAAATCATTATTTTCGAAATCGTATTCGAAACTCTTATTTACCAGAATTAGAAAAAGAAAATCCTCGATTTAGAGATGCAATCTTAAGCTTCGGAAATGAAATTTTAGATTATGACTTAACTATAGCTGAATTATCTAAGAATATTGATGTAGAAAATTTAGAGCAGTTATTTTCTTATTCTGAGTCAACACAAAGAGTTTTACTTCAAACTTATCTGAATTGTTTTCCAGATTTGAATCTTACAAAAGCTCAGTTTGAAGAAGTTTGGCAAATTTTAAAAACTAAAAGCCAGTATCGTCATCCGATTAAAAATGGTTATGAATTAGTAAAAGAGTATCAACAGTTTCGGATTTGTAAAATCAGTCCACAGTCTGATGAAAAAGAAGATGAACTTGTGCTACACTATCAAAATCAGGTATCTTACCAAGGATATTTATTTTCCTTTGGACTTCCTTTAGAAGGTGAATTAATTCAGCAGGTACCTGTTTCACGCGAAACATCGATACATATTCGTCATCGAAAAACAGGAGATGTTTTGATTCAAAATGGGCATAGAAAAAAACTCAGACGTCTATTTATTGATTTGAAAATCCCTATGGAAAAACGAAAATCTGCTCTAATTATTGAGCAATTTGGTGAAATTGTCTCAATTTTGGGAATTGCGACCAGTAATTTGAGTAAAAACACGAAAAATGATATAATGAACACTGTACTTTATATAGAAAAAATAGATAGGTAAAAAAATGTTAGAAAACGATATTAAAAAAATCCTTGTTTCACACGATGAAATTACAGAAGCTGCTAAAAAATTAGGTGCCCAACTAACTAAAGACTATGCAGGAAAAAATCCGATTTTAATTGGGATTTTAAAAGGATCTATCCCTTTTATGGCTGAATTGGTTAAACATATTGATACACATATTGAAATGGACTTCATGATGGTTTCTAGCTATCATGGTGGAACAGCAAGTAGTGGTGTCATTAATATCAAGCAAGATGTGACTCAAGATATCAAAGGAAGACATGTTCTGTTTGTAGAAGATATCATTGATACAGGTCAAACTTTGAAGAGTTTAAGAGATATGTTTAAAGCAAGAGAGGCTGCTTCTGTTAAAATTGCAACCTTGTTGGATAAACCAGAAGGACGTGTTGTAGAAATTGAGGCAGACTATACCTGCTTTACTATCCCAAATGAGTTTGTAGTAGGTTATGGTTTAGACTACAAAGAAAATTATCGTAACCTTCCTTATGTTGGAGTATTGAAAGAAGAAGTGTATTCAAATTAGAAAGAACAATTTTTAATGAAAAAACAAAATAATGGTTTAATTAAAAATCCTTTTCTATGGTTATTACTTATTTTTTTCCTAGTTACAAGTTACCAGTATTTTAGTACAGGTAGTGTTGCAGGGAAAAGTGAGCAAATTAATTATACAGAATTGGTAAAAGAAATTACCGATGACAATGTAAAAGAATTGACTTACCAACCAAATGGCAGTGTTATCGAAGTTTCAGGTGTTTATAAAAATCCTAAAACAAGTAAAGAAGAAACAGGCATTCAGTTCTTTTCTCCTTCTGCTACAACAGTAGAGAAATTTTCAAGTATTATTCTTCCTTCAGATACTACAGTATCCGAATTGCAAAAACTTGCTTCTGACCATAAGGCGGAAGTAACTGTTAAGCATGAAAGTTCAAGTGGTATGTGGATTAATATTCTTGTATCCATTGTGCCATTCGGTATTCTTTTCTTCTTCCTATTCTCTATGATGGGAAATATGGGAGGAAATAATAGCCGTAACCCGATGAGTTTTGGACGTAGTAAGGCTAAAGCTGCAAATAAAGAAGATATTAAAGTAAGATTTTCAGATGTTGCTGGAGCTGAGGAAGAAAAACAAGAACTAGTTGAAGTTGTTGAATTCTTAAAAGATCCAAAACGATTTACAAAACTTGGAGCCCGTATTCCAGCAGGTGTTCTTTTGGAGGGACCTCCGGGAACAGGTAAGACTTTACTTGCTAAGGCAGTAGCCGGAGAAGCAGGTGTTCCATTCTTTAGTATTTCAGGTTCTGACTTTGTAGAAATGTTTGTAGGAGTTGGAGCTAGTCGTGTTCGTTCTCTTTTTGAAGATGCCAAAAAAGCAGCACCAGCTATTATCTTTATAGATGAAATTGATGCTGTTGGACGTCAACGTGGAGTTGGTCTTGGCGGAGGAAATGACGAACGTGAACAAACCTTGAACCAACTTTTGATTGAGATGGATGGTTTTGAGGGAAATGAAGGAATTATCGTTATCGCTGCGACAAACCGTTCAGATGTACTTGATCCTGCTCTTCTGCGTCCAGGACGTTTTGATAGAAAAGTCTTGGTTGGTCGCCCTGATGTTAAAGGGCGCGAAGCAATCTTGAAGGTTCATGCTAAGAACAAGCCTTTAGCAGAAGATGTTGATTTGAAATTAGTAGCTCAACAAACTCCAGGTTTTGTTGGTGCTGATTTAGAGAATGTATTGAATGAAGCGGCTCTAGTTGCTGCTCGTCGCAATAAATCGATAATTGATGCTTCAGATATTGATGAAGCAGAAGATAGAGTGATTGCTGGTCCTTCTAAGAAAGATAAGACAGTTTCACAAAAAGAACGTGAATTGGTTGCCTACCATGAGGCTGGACATACCATTGTTGGTCTAGTCTTGTCGAATGCTCGTGTTGTGCATAAAGTTACCATCGTACCACGTGGACGTGCCGGAGGATATATGATTGCACTTCCTAAGGAAGATCAAATGCTTCTATCTAAAGAAGATATGAAAGAGCAATTGGCTGGCTTAATGGGTGGACGTGTAGCTGAAGAAATTATCTTTAATGTCCAAACTACAGGAGCTTCAAACGACTTTGAACAAGCGACACAAATGGCGCGTGCAATGGTTACAGAGTACGGTATGAGTGAAAAACTTGGCCCAGTACAATATGAAGGAAACCATGCTATGTTTGGTGCACAGAGTCCTCAAAAATCAATTTCAGAACAAACAGCTTATGAAATTGACGAAGAGGTTCGTTCATTATTAAATGAAGCACGAAATAAAGCTGCTGAAATTATTCAGTCAAACCGTGAAACTCACAAGTTGATTGCAGAAGCATTATTGAAATACGAAACATTGGATAGTACGCAAATTAAATCTCTTTACGAAACAGGAAAGATGCCTGAAACCGTAGAAGAGGAATCACATGCATTATCTTATGATGAAGTGAAGTCAAAAATGAATGATGAAAAATAACCCTGAGAGAGGCATGTCCTCTCTTTTTTGTGCAGTTTAGACGGTGTAGGGAACAGAATGGGAGAAATGGGACAAAAGTGTTTCTGAATTTGTTAAACTGTATCTAGAAAGGGGAACATAATGCTTAAAGAATTATATGAAGAAGTACAGGGAATTGTATATAAGTGTAGAAATGAATATTACCTTCATTTATGGGAGCTATCGGATTGGGACCAAGAGGGAATGATTTGCTTACATGAATTGATCAGTAGAGAAGAGGAACTAGTAGAAGATATTCCTCGTTTAAGGAAATACTTCAAAACTAAGTTCCGGAATCGAATTCTAGACTATATCCGTAAACAAGAAAGCCAGAAGCGTAGATATGATAAAGAACCTTATGAAGAAGTAGGTGAAATCAGTCATCGTATCAGTGAGGGAGGTCTGTGGCTAGATGATTATTATCTCTTTCATGAGACACTAAGAGATTATAGAAGCAAACAAAGTAAAGACAAACAAGAAGAGTTAGAACGCGTCTTAAGACATGAACGCTTCCGAGGGCGTCAAAGAGTCTTAAGAGACTTACGTATTGTGTTTAAAGAGTTTGACATCCGTACACACTAGGAAGTCATACAAAAAATTAAAAAAGTTTCAAAAAGTAGTTGACAAAGTATGAAAAGTGGGTATAATAGTAAGAGT